>JBKPFP010000220.1:0-1801 GCA_046744435.1 Actinomycetota bacterium
GTCGGGACCGTCTGCATCTACCAGGCGACGAGCCCGGAGGCGATTCGCCGCCACGCAGCCCTCGCCGACCTACCCGTCGACGAGATCGTCGCCGTCGCCGACACCGTCGTCGTCCGCCCCGACCCCGCGCCGGTCGCAGCATGAGAGGAGGAACCCTGACCACGAAGCGGATCGTCTTCGCCGCCGTCGCCGCGCTCATCCTGGCCGCGACGGCGTCGGCCGCGATCGTGCACGGCACCAACAGCGGGTCCCAGCTCGATGCGGCACGAGCCGCGACCGCTCAGTTCAGCGACGTCGAGAACGCGAAGGACGCCGGCTACGGAGAGCTCCGCGACGCGCAGAACATCGCCTGCATCGACCTCCAAGGCGAGGGCGGCATGGGCATCCACTACGTCAACGGCGGGTTCGTCGGTGACGACGTGATCGACCCCCTCAAGCCGGAAGCGCTCGTCTACGAGCCCCACGGCAAGCACCTCCGGCTCGTCGCGCTCGAGTACATCGTATTCGCGGACAACTGGAAGAACGCAGCGCCTCCGTCGCTGTTCGCACGCTCGTTCGACTACACGCCGGCCCCGAACCGGTTCGGCATTCCCGCGTTCTGGTCGCTGCACGCCTGGGTCTTCAAGAACAACCCGGCGGGCAACGTGATGGCCTGGAACCCGCACGTGTCCTGCTGAGCGCCGGGTACCGGCGCAGTGATGGAGGGAGAGCCCGCCGCGAGCGGGCTCTCCCAACATGCGAACTTCGCCGCCACCGCGCTAGGCTGGCCCTCGAGCGCGAGAGGAGGCGGAGATGACCGAGGTTCTCGAGACACAGGAAACGCGCGACACCGGCGTGAAGGGGATCAGCCACTGGATCGGCGGCCGCAGTGTGGCCGGGACGTCCGGCCGCATCGGGCCCGTGTACAACCCCGCGACGGGCGAGCAGACGGGCGAGGTCGACCTCGCGTCGGTCGAGGAGGTCGACGCCGCGGTCGCGGCCGCGAAGGAGGCGTTCGAATCGTGGCGCCGCGTCTCGCTCGCGAAGCGCGCCGAGCTGATGTTCAACATCCGCGAGCTCGTGCACGAGCGCCGCGAGGAGGTCGCTCGGATCCTCACGTCCGAGCACGGCAAGGTGCTCTCCGATGCGCTGGGTGAGGTCACCCGCGGCCTCGAGGTGATCGAGTTCGCCTGTGGGATCCCGACGCTGCTGAAGGGCAGCTTTTCCGAGCAGGCCTCGACCGGTATCGACGTGTACTCGATTCGCCAGCCGCTCGGGGTCGTAGCCGGGATCACGCCGTTCAACTTTCCCGCGATGGTGCCCATGTGGATGTGGGCGCCGGCGATCGCATGTGGCAACACCTTCGTCCTCAAGCCATCGGAGAAGGACCCGTCCGCCTCGATCTGGGCGGCCGAGCTGCTGAAGGAGGCCGGCCTGCCGGACGGCGTCTTCAATGTCGTCCACGGCGACAAGACCGCGGTCGACCGCGTGCTCGAGCACCCCGACATCGCGGCGGTCAGCTTCGTCGGGTCGACGCCGATCGCGCGCTACGTCTACGAGACGGGCACGAAGCACGGCAAGCGCGTGCAGGCCCTCGGCGGCGCGAAGAACCACATGATCGTCCTCCCCGACGCAGACATCGACATGGCCGCGGACGCGGCCGTCAGTGCCGGTTACGGCTCGGCGGGCGAGCGCTGCATGGCGATCTCGGTCGTCGTCGCCGTCGGGCACGTCGCCGACCCGCTGGTCGAGGCCATCAAGGCCCGCCTTCCCAAGCTGCGCGTCGGCCCCGGCTCGGAGCCCGACAGCGAGATGGGCCCCC
>JBKPFP010000021.1:0-2564 GCA_046744435.1 Actinomycetota bacterium
TGCGTTCGTCTGAACTGAGCGATCGACCCGATCGAAGACCAGCCCGAAACGTGCTTACAGAGCTTTCTCGACCTTGCCGGCCTTGAGACAGCGTGTGCAGACATACGCCCGGGTCGGACGGCCGTCGAGGAGCACGCGGACCCGCTGGAGGTTCGGGTCGAAGCGCCGCTTCGTGGCCACCATCGAGTGGCTCCGGTTATGTCCGAAGGACGGCTTCTTCCCACAGATTGCGCAGATCTTGGCCATGGCGAGCGGGCAGTGTAGCTAGCGCAGGGGCCCGGCCGCCTGGGCGCGGAGCTGCGAGAAGACGTCAGCCATCTCGAGCGCGCTCCGCACCGCGTCGGCAGCGCGCTCGATGCGCGCCTCGGCCTGCTCGCGGTTCTCGACCGTGAGCACGCCGAACGAGACCGGCACGCCGGTCTCGATCGCGGCCAGCTGCAGCCCGCTCGCCGCCTCGCCGGCGACGTAGTCGAAGTGCGGCGTGTCGCCGCGGATCACGCAACCGAGGGCGATGATGCACGCGTAGCGGCGAGTCTTGGCGAGCGCCATCGCGGCCAGCGGCAGCTCGAACGCGCCCGGCACCGGCACGATCATCACTGCGTCCCGCGGCACTCCGACCTCGTCCAGCTCGGCGAGCGCCCGGTCGAGGAGCGCGTTCGTGATCTCGGCGTTGTACTTGCTGACGACGACGGCCACCGCACGGCGTCCATCGACGGAGCCGGAGAGGACGCTGTAGCCCTCCGGCACGCGCAGCTCGCCGGCGACGTGCTCCGGCTCCGACGGACTCAGCTTCGGCTCCTGCGCCTCCTGCTCGGTGTCTGACACCGGCTTCTCGGTGTCTGACACCACGTTCTCAGGAGCCTCCGCGCCGTCGGTCGGAGGACGCTCGGCCCCGAGCTCCGTCAGCCGCGCCTCGATCTCGTCGAGCCGGTCGCTCACTCGTCCTGCGGCTCCCGCTCGAAGCGGAGATCCTGGTGGTGCAGCCGGTGCCCGAGCTTGTCACGCTTCGTCTCGAGGTAGCGGCGGTTCTCGGCCCTCGGCTTCGTCTCGATCGGTACCTGCTCGACGACGGTGAGGCCGAAGCCCTCGATGCCGGTCAGCTTCTTCGGGTTGTTCGTGAGGATCCGGATCGTCGTCAGGCCGAGGTCGGCGAGGATCTGGTTGCCGATCCCGTACTCGCGAGCGTCAGCCGGCAGGCCGAGCTCGAGGTTCGCCTCGACCGTGTCCAGTCCCGCCTCCTGCAGCTCGTAGGCCCGCAGCTTGTTCAGCAGCCCGATTCCACGCCCCTCCTGCGTCATGTAGAGCAGGACGCCCGCGTCCTCGGCGGCCAGACGCTCGAGAGCGAGCTCCAGCTGCTCGCCGCAATCGCAGCGCAGCGAATGGAAGACGTCACCGGTCAGGCACTCGGAGTGCACGCGGACGAGGACGTTCTCCGCGCCCTCGATCTCTCCGCGGACGAGCGCGACGTGGTGCTTGCCGGTGAGCTTCTCGCGGAACGCGACGGCGGTGAAGTCGCCGTACGTCGTGGGCAGCTGCACGGTCGTCGTGCGCTCGACGAGCTTCTCGGTGCGGCGGCGGTACTCGATGATGTCCGCAACCGTCACGAGCTTGAACCCGTGCCGCTCGCAGTAGTCGATCAGGTCGGGCACGCGGGCCATCGTCCCGTCGTCCTTCATCACCTCGCACACGACGCCGGCCGGGTTGAGCCCGGCGAGCCTGGCGAGGTCGACGGCCGCCTCCGTCTGTCCGGCGCGGTTGAGGACGCCGCCTCCGCGGGCGCGCAGCGGGAACACGTGACCCGGCTGGATGACGTCGCCGGGGCCCTTCGTCGGATCGATCGCGACCTGGATCGTCCGCGAGCGGTCCTGCGCCGAGATGCCGGTGGTGACCCCTTCGCGGGCTTCGATCGAGACGGTGAAGGCCGTCTGCAGCGGCGCCTCGTTGTTCTCGGCCATCTGCCGCAGGCCGAGCGCGTCGCAGCGCTCCTCCGTCAGGCAGAGGCAGATGAGCCCGCGCGCGTGCGTGGCCATGAAGTTGATCGCCTCGGGGGTGGCGAACTGCGCGGCGATCGTCAGGTCGCCTTCGTTCTCCCGGTCGGCTGCGTCGACGACGACGACGAACTTGCCCTGCCGGATGTCCTCGATCGCTTCCTCGATCGCGGCGAAGGGGCTCGTCCTCCTCGTGGCGGTGCGCTCGGCCGTCATCGCATCAAATCGTAACGACGGTACTCACGAGGAGCCCTGCACGAGCCTTTCCACGTACTTGGCGAGCACGTCGACCTCGAGGTTGACCTCGTCGCCCGGCGCGAGCGAGCCGAAGGTCGTGTGCTCGAGCGTGTAGGGGATGAGCGCGACGCAGAACGCGTCGTCGCGGAGGTCGGCGACCGTCAAGGCAGCCCCCGCGGCGGCGATCGAGCCCTTTTCGACGCAGTAGCGGAGAAGCTCCGGCGCGGCCTCGATCCAGACGCGCCGCCCGTTGCCCTCGGGCTCGACGGAGGCGACCCGGCCGACGCCGTCGACGTGCCCCTGGACGTAGTGGCCGCCGAGCGGGTCGCCCACGCGCAG
>JBKPFP010000183.1:0-1136 GCA_046744435.1 Actinomycetota bacterium
GCGAACGCCGGCGGCAGCCCAAGCCGGCCCGCCCCGCTCGAGCAGATCAGCGAAGAGGACTGGCGCGCAGCCGTCGATGCCAACCTGACCGCGACGTTCCTGACGATCAAGTGCTTCCTCACCGGGATGAAGGAGCGAGGACACGGAAACGTCATCACCATCTCGTCCGCTGCCGCGCGCCGCCAAAACCCAGGCGCACCAATCGCCTACGCCGCCGCCAAAGCCGGCATCGAACTCCTCACCAAGGACGCCGCGGCCCAGGCCGGCCCCCACGGCATCCGCGTCAACTGCATCGCCCCGGAAACGATCCTGACCGAAACGAACAAACAGCAGATCCCCGAGCATCTGCAGGAGTCGCTACGCGAAAATCATCCAATCCGCCGGCTAGGCACCCCCGAAGACGTCGCGAAGGCGGCCTTGTTCCTCGCCTCCGACAGCTCCGCATGGATCAGCGGCATCGTTGTCGACGTCGCCGGCGGCTCCGTACTCGTCTAGCACCCCACCAGTACGGATCGCACGCCGCGCAATACGGCGAGAGCCACCAGCGGATAGACGCTGAGGGGTCCGCGCCCTCATCAATCCGGGAGCAAGACGTCGCCGGCTTCGAGCGTCGTCGGCGGCCTGCCCTCCACACGGTACTCCAGCGACCCTTCGAGGACGTAGATGATCTCTTCGCCCGGATGCTTGCGCCTGACGAATGGCGCCTCCGGGCTAATGTCGACGCGGTTCTGGGTGACCTCGCGTCCGGGGACGCTCAGATCGTGCCCTTGGAGGTGCGCCTGATCCCCGGCGCCTGCTGCACGGTGCGGCTCACGTTTCCTCCTGGTCTTGTTGCTGGCGGACATCATGATCGCTCGACGCGCTCCTCGCGTCAGCCTCAGACGAAAGCCGGGAGCGGCGCGCACGGCCTGTCCACGCCGCTCATCCGGTCGCATCAGCGCATGGACCTGAACGCGGCGCGCATCTCCTCGGAGAAGAGCTCCGGCTCCTCCCATGCGGCGAAGTGACCGCCCCTCTCGACCTCGTTGAAGTAGGTGACGTTCGGGTAGGAGTTCTCGACCCAGCTGCGCGGGGTCCGCCAGATCTCGCCCGGGAAGGTGGTGAAGCCGACCGGGAGCGAGACCTCCGGAGGAGCC
>JBKPFP010000385.1:0-1739 GCA_046744435.1 Actinomycetota bacterium
GGCGCGCCCTTCGTCCGGCTGCTCCCGGTCGGCCTGCCGCCGGTGACCGAGGGCTACGCCGAAGAGCTGCTCGACACGCTCTGGCACGGCATCGCGCCCGCACCCTCAGCCGGCGACCGCGGCGCGTAGGCCGGGCACGACCTCCTGCGCGAAGCGCTCGGCCTGGGCGAGCTTGTCCTCGGCCGGCCAGAAGACGAACGTGTCGAAGCCGAGCTTGGTGGCGAAGCCGCCGAGCGTCTCGACCCAGTGCTCGGGCGGCCCCTCGAGCAGGCCGGTCGCCGGCCCGTCCGTGATCGTCCCGCCGATGTTGTAGACGCGCCGGATCTCCGCCGGGTCGCGGCCCGCCGCGGCGGCGGCGTCGTCGATGCGCTCGTGCATCTCCGGCACGAGCTCGGGCGTCGCCCAGGAGAGCGACGGCACCCAACCGTCCGCCAGACGCCCCGTCAGCGCGAGCGCCCGCGGGCGGCCAACGCCGAGCCAGATCCCGATCGAATGAGCGGGCGGCGGGCCCGGATGCAGGCCCTTGACCCTGTGGTGCTCGCCCTCGAAGGCGATCGTCCGCTCCCCGCTCCAGTAGGCACGGATGATGTGGATCGCCTCCTCGAGCGCCTTCAGGGCCTCGCCGCCGGAGCGGACAGGACCGCCCATCGCGCCGATCGCCTCCCAGAACGCGCCGGCGCCGAGCCCGAGCTCGAAGCGGCCGCCCGAGAGCACGTCCAGCGAAGCCGCCTGCTTCGCGATCAGCGCCGGCAGCTTCAGCGGCAGGTTCGCCACGTCGGGGAAGAGCCGGACACGCTCGGTCCGCCCCAGCAGGTCCCCGATCAGCGACCAGGTCTCGAGAAAACGCCACTGATACGGGTGGTCCTGGATGCCGATCAGGTCGAGCCCGCGCTCGTCGGCTAGGCGCGCGAGCTCGCGGGTCTGCTCGAGGTCGGCGCTCGTCGGCACGATGCTGAGGCCGAACTCGAGCTCGCGGCCGTAACGAGACCTCATCGCTAGTCGATCAGCTTGCGGGTCATGGCGATGATGGCGATGCGCCACATGATCAGGCCGAAGAGGACGAGCACGCCGACGCGAAGAAGGTCCTCCCAGCCCCCGAAGCCGAACACGGCGCTCCGAACGAGGACGACGGTCTGGTGGAGCGGATTGAACGCGGCGAGCACCTGTGCCCACTCCGGGAACCCGTCGAGCGGGAAGAACGACCCGGCGAGCAGAAACAGCGGCGTCAGCACCGCGCTGACGACGTAGTTGAAATTCTCGAACGACTTCGAGAAGCCGGCGATCGCGATCCCGAAGCACGCCCAGCCGAAGCCGGAGATCCAGCCGATGAAGGGCACGGCGAGCATCCCCCACGACGGGTCGAGCCCGAAGAAGATCGCGACGATCATCGGCACGCAGCCGTAGACGCCGGCGCGCGTCGCGATCCAGATCGCCTCGGCGCTGACGAGCTCCTCGGTGTCGACCGGAGCCGCCAGGATCGCGTCGTACGTGCGCTGGAACTGGTACTTGACGAACGTCCCGAACATGCCCGGGAACGCGCTCGAGAAGAGCACCGCGGTCGCGACGGTGCCCGTGCCGACGAAGTCGACGTAGTCGTAGCCGCCGATCGTGCTGACGAGCGAGCCGAACCCGAAGCCGAAGGCCAGCAGGTAGATCGTCGGCTCGACCGTCGAGGAGAACGTGCTCGACTTCCAGTAGGACGAGTAGTTGACGACCTCGCGGACGAGGACGCCGGTGAG
>JBKPFP010000488.1:0-3052 GCA_046744435.1 Actinomycetota bacterium
CTCCGGGGTCGTAGCCGTCGCGCCGGGCGTGGTCGTCGTCCCGGTCGTCGTGGTCTCGGTCGTGTTGGTGCCCGTCGTCGTCGTTGCTCCACCCGACGCAGCCGGCGGCGGGGGCGCCGTCCCGATGGCGGTGTCGCCGAACACGAAAGCCTGCACCGTCAGCGTCGCCTGGATGCGCGGGAACGCCTTCTCGCTCTCGCTGAAGCTGATCGAGTCGACGACGAAGAGCCGCCCGTTCGCCGACAGGTGACCCGAGCGCACGCGCACGAGGCTTCGCAGCCGGTACAAGAAGTCGGAGAGCTCGAAGTAGTTGCCGTCGAAGATGAGCGTGACGGGCAGCACCTGGTACCCGGTCCCGGCCGTCGCCCCCTGCGGCGTGATCGACTCGAACGTGATGCCAGTGTCGTGCGCGATCCGGCTCAGCTCGAGCACGATCCCGGCCATGTCGACCTCGTTCGGCATCGCCTTCTCGAGCCGGAAGAGATCGGCCACGCGGATCGGCGGCGTCGTCGCCGCCTGCTGGCTGAGCAGCTGGTACTGCTGGATCTGATCCTCGGTCGCCTGAACCTGCTTCTTGAGGTCGGACGCCTTCGCGCGCTGTGGTGAGACGACGAAGAAGTAGCCGGCGGCGCCGTACGCGAGCACGCCGACGACGATCAGCACGATCACGGCGGAGCGGGAGGGCCGCTTCATCAGGCCGCCCCCGGAGCCTTGACGCTGGCCACGATCGAGAACTCGACGACCGAACGGCCGCCCTCACTCGTCGCCCGAGCGCTGTGCTGTAGCTGGACGCCGGACAGGTGCGGCACGAGCGCGAGCCGGGAGAGCAGGCGCGCGACCCCGTCGTGCGAGTACGTCTGGCCGTTGATCGTGAAGCCGGCCGAGGGTGCACCGGGCGTAGCGGCAGCTGCCGCGTCCGGAGCCTTCGCCGAGAGCGTCGAGAGCCAGACGTCGTCGGGCAGGACGAGCGAGAGCTCGCGGAAGACCCGGTCCCACGCCAGCCGCTTCGAGAGCGCGGCGGAGAGAGCGGCGATCCGCTGACTCTTGTCCTGCTCGAGGGTGGAGTTGCCACCGGGCGCGGGCGGCGGCACCGGAGTGGCGTCGAGCTCGGCCTGCGCGGCGTCGAGCCGCTTCTGCTTGTCCGCGACGCCGGCGCTCGAGGCGAGGAAGAACGCCGCGATGATCGCGGTAACCGCGACCACGGCGCACACGCCGCCGATCAAGACCGGGTCGTTCTGGCGCGTGCGGCCGCGACGATCGTCTCGCGGCAGGAGATTGACGGCGCGCACCTAGTCCTCCTCGATCCCGAGGCCGATAGCGACGGCGAGCGAGCCGAGCTGCTCCTGGTCGGTGATCCGCTTGCCGCGCTTGACGCGCGCGAGCGGGTCGCCGACGCGGACGCGCACGCCGATCAGGTTTCCGAGCTCCACGTCGAGCCCGGGCAGGTGCGTCGAGCCGCCGGTGAGCACGATCTCGCCGATGCCGAGCGAGCCCGGCTGGCCCTGGTAGAACTGGAGCGAGGAGATCAGCTCGCGCGAGAACGTCTCGAGCTCGCGCTGCAGCGCCTCCCGCACCTTGACCGCTTGCGCCGCGGGCAGGCTCGCCCAGGTCTCGGCCGGCTCGAGCAGCGAGAGCGAGCGCTTGACCGGCTCGGCTTCCGACGGAGCGACGTCGAGCGCGCGGGCGATGGCCACGTTCAGGTTCTGTCCGCCCCACTCGATGATGCGCGTGAACTCGCAGACGGCGCCGTTGGAGACGGCGAGCGTCGTACGGTCGTGCCCGATGCCGGCGACGACGACCGCCGCGTTGCCTTGCGCGCCGTTGCCCCGCGCGAGCGCGCGCAGCGCCGCGAACGCCTCGAGGTCGATGCCGACGAGCTTCACGCCCGCCTTGCGGCACGCAGCCACGTAGCGGTCGACGAGGTCGCGGTAGACGACGACGAGCAGAACGCGCCGGGTGCGAGCTCCCTCTTCGTCGACCGACTCGCTGAGCACCTGATAGTCGATGACTGCCTCGTCGAGCGGAATCGGGAGCGCCTCCTGGGCGCGGAACCGGATCGCGTTGTCCAGCTGCTTCTCGTCATCGATGTCGCTGATTTCGAAGATGCGGACGCCGATCCGGTTGCTCGCGATGCCGAGCCGCACGCCTGTGCGCGGCAGCTTGTGCGCGCGGAAGAAGCGCTTGAGGGCGTCGGCCAGGGCGTCGGGCTCGCGCAGCTCGCCGGCGACGACGATCCCGGGCTCGAGCTCCTTGCGCGCGACCTGGAGCAGCTCCGGCTGGCCGTTGTTGACGACCCGGGCCGCCGCGAGCTGGGAGGCGCCGACCTTGAGACCGACGAGCTTCTTGCCGCGCCGCGGCACGCTCACCGGCCGCGCGGCCTTGCGCGACTTCGGCTTCGGCTCCTTGGGTGGCTTCTCCGCCTTCGGCTTGCGCGCGAAGCGTGACTTCTTCGGCGCCATCTCCTCCTTCGGGGCGTCGTCCCACTTCTTGCGGCGCACGAGGTCCGAGAGCTTGATGTCCTTCTTCCAGTCGACCACGGCTAGCTCCCTGCCACCCGCAGCCCGGCGGCCCTCGTGTCGGCGACGCCGCCCTCGACGGCCGTACGACCGAGCAACCCGAGCAGCTGCTCCGTCCGGCTCGAGCGGGCGAGCGCGACCTCCTCGGAGATCACGCCGCGCAGCACGAGCTCGGCGAGCGCCTGCTCCATGGTCTGCATGCCCTTCTTGCCGCCGGTCTGCATGACCGAGTAGACCTGCTCGATCTTGGCCTGGCGGATGAGGTTCCGGACGGCGTCGTCCGGATAGAGGATCTCGACGGCGGCGACCCGTCCCTGCTCGTCGGCGGTCGGTAGCAGCGTCTGGGCGATGACCCCCTCGAGCGTGCCGGCGAGCTGCGTCCGAATCTGGCCCTGCTGGGCGGCCGGAAAGACGTCGATCACGCGGTCGACCGTCGACGAGGCGTCCTGCGTGTGCAGCGTGGCGAAGACGAGGTGTCCGGTCTCGGCCGCGGTCAGCGCGGTCGAGATCGTCTCGAGGTCGCGCATCTCGCCGAG
>JBKPFP010000149.1:0-8107 GCA_046744435.1 Actinomycetota bacterium
CCCTCGAGCTGCTCGCGCAGCGCTCGGCGCGCACGGAAGACCAGGGACTCGACCGCGCCGTCCGAGACGTCGAGGATCTCGGCGATCTCCTGGTAGGGGCGCCCCTCGATCTCGCGCATGACGAGGGCTGCGCGCTGGTTGAAGGCGAGGCGGCCGAGGGCGCGGCTGACCTCGGCGGCCGTGGGGCCCGAGTCGTCGGGCACGGCCTGCTCGGCGGCGTCGCCCAGGTCGACGTGCCGCGGCCGCGTCGATTCCTGCCGCTCGCGCTGGCTGCAGACCGCGTGCGCGATGCCGAGCAGCCATTTGCGCGTAGCTCCCTTCCGCTCGCCCTGGGCGAAGGCGCGATAAGCGTTCAGAAAGGTCGTGTGCGTGACGTCTTCGGCGTCTTTGGGGCTACGCAGCAGGACGAGGGCATAGCGGTACACGTCGAGGACGTGCTTGCGGTAGAGGCGCTCGAAGGCTCGGTCCGTGCGCGTGCGCTGGGCGAGGAGCGACGTCACTGGTTGAGGGATGCCGTTCGCGCGCGTTTCTTGCGCCCGACTAGGCGGTGAGGTCAGATATTCGAAGCTCCCTCAGCGCGGCGGCGGAGGCGACGGGAGCAGCGGGGGCGGAGGCGGCAGCGGCGGCAGTGGAGGCGGGGGCGGCAGTGGTGGCAGCGGAGGCGGCGGCGGCACGTCGATCGGCAGCCTGATCGGCGGCACCTCGGGGGGCGGGAGCGGCGGGACGCGGATCGGCAGCGTCTTCTTGACCGTTTGGCTCGCCTGCTGCTCCGCGGTCTCCCCCGGGGCCTGGGCCGCCGTCTGCGACGCCTGCGACGACCTCGACTCCTCGGCGCCGTCGCCGTCGACCAGGCGGCGGTGGTTGGGGGAGGCGGTCGGGTTGTTGCCGGGACCGACGGCGATCACGGCGTTCCGTCGCGAGCTCGCGTTGCGCCGCGCGGGCGTGCTCGCCGTCGCGCGTCCGCCGGTGATCGACGAGACGGCCGAGAACGAGCGCTCCTGCTGCGCCGCGGGTTGCGCGGCGGAGCCGCCGGCCTTCCCGGCGGCGCCTGCCTCCTGGAGCACTTCGTGGGTGATGCCGGCGGAGACGAGGCCCGCAGCGAGGACGGCCGCGGCCTTCGCTCCGAGACTGGCGCCGCCGGCCGCCGCAGCGCCCCCACCGACCGCGCCGCTGCCGAAGAAGCTCGACAGCGAGGTGGGCAGCGGAATCACCGCCAGGCCCTTGACCGCCGCTCGCTGCGCCCGCTGGCGCCGCTCGAGGGTGGCGCAGTCCTTGCACTCGCGCAGGTGGGCGCGCAGGGTGCCGCGCTCGGCGCTCGTCGCGCGCCGCTCCTGCAGCTGCGAGAGTGTCAGCTCGGCCTGCTCACAGGTGAGGCCGCCGCTCAGCTGCTCGCGCAGGGCGCGGCGGGCGCGGAAGAGGAGCGTCTCGACGGCGGCGATCGAGAGCGAGAGCACCTCGCCGATCTCCGCGTACGAGCGGCCCTCGAGCTCGCGCATGACGAGCGCGGCCCGCTGGTTGAAGCTGAGGAAGCCGAGCGCCCGGCGGATGTCCTCGGCAGTCGGGACGTCGCCGTCCGGCTCAGGCGCGGCCATCGTGTCCGGCGGCCCGAGCGCGACCTCCTGCGGCCGGCGGGCCGACTCCCGGAAGCGCTGCCGGCAGACGTTGTGCGCGATCTTGATCAGCCAGTTGTGCGGGCGCTCGGGGCGCTCGCCGCGCGTGAAGGCGCGGTACGCGCTCATGAACGTGATCTGCGTGACGTCTTCGGCGTCCGCCTGGTTGTGCAGGACGGCGAGCGAGTAGCGGTAGACGGCGTGGACGTGCTTGCGGTAGAGCCGCTCGAAGGCGCGGTCCGCTCGCGGTCGTTGGGCGAGTAGCGGGGTCACGTCTGGTAGATGCCGAGTTCTACCGCAACTTGCGCTCTTTGTAACGCGTTTTTTCCTGCGAGGAGAGCGGGATTGCGGCGCATGCGGGTACTCAGCGCCTCCGGAAGCCGAAGTCCATGGTGATCACGGTCACCCGGGTTGGCGTGAGCGGCAGGTTGGTCGGGGGCAGTCCGCATTCGCCGGCCGTGCGGTGGCAGCGCCGACCGCGGCGGTCGCGGTCGCAAGGGCGAGCGCCAGTCCAAGGGGTATCGCGCGACGGGGGTCATCGTCGGACGGTTGGATAGATGCCCGTCGCGGAGATTTCTCACGCCTTGCCCCGGCGAAGCGGCTTGGTCTGGCGATTTCGGCACGGTCGTGTCACACACGCGTGCGCCCGTTCTTCTTAGGCTTTCGGCGGGGAGGAGGTGGCCGGTGCCTTAAGAAAGGGGCCTTCGGTTCGGGCCTTTCGGGCCCTAGGCTTGTGCGGCCGCCCGCCGCCGCGGCGGCAGGTGGATCGCCCGGCCGAGCGCGACGAGCCCGGCCTCCTTGACCGCCTCCGACAGCGTCGGGTGCGCGGCCATCCCATCCGCGACCGTCTCCACGGTCGCCTCCGCGTCGAGGGCGACGACCCCAGACTCGATCAGGTCGGTCACGTGCGGCCCGACCATCACGACCCCGAGCAGCTCGCCGTAGCGCGTCTCGTGGATCGACTTCACCCAGCCGACGGTCTCGTTCTGCATGACCGCACGCGCGTTGGCGACCCACGGGAACATCCCGGTCGCGACGTCGTCGCCGTACTGCTCGCGGGCCTCGGCCTCGGTCAGGCCGACGGCTGCGATCTCCGGATCGGTGTAGATCGGGCGCGGCACGCCGCGGTTGTCGACGACGGCGTCGTGGCCCGTCGCGTTCTCGGCCGCGACTTCGCCCTCACGGAAGGCCGTGTGCGCGAGCTGCCAGTAGCCGGCGCAGTCGCCGACGGCGTAGATGTGCGACAGCGTCGTCCGCCGACGCTCGTCGGCGGCGATGCCCTTGCGCGGATCGAACTCGACGCCGATCTCCTCGAGGCCGAGACCCTCAGTGACCGGCCCGCGGCCGACTGCGACGAGCATCAGATCGGCCTTGACCGTCTCGTCCTCACCGAAGTGGACGCGCAGCTTGTCGCCGTCGCCCGTCTCCTCGACCCGCTTGCACTGCTTCTCGAGGTGGAGCGTGATCCCGCGACGTCCGAACTGCTTGGCGAGCTCGGCTGAGGCGTCCTCGTCCTCCATCGGGATCAGCCTCGGCAGCATCTCGATGACCGTCACCTCTGAGCGGAAGCGCTGGAAGATCGAGGCGAACTCGCAGCCGATGATGCCGCCGCCGAGGACGACGAGCCGCCGCGGCACCTCGGTCTGGGCGAGCAGCCGCTCCGAGTCGACGCAGAGCTCCGACTCGAGACCCTCGATCGGCGGCCAGAGCGGGGACGAGCCCGTCGCGATCACCGCCTGCTTGAACGTCACGTCCTCCCCGCCCTCGACACCGATCGTGTTCGCGTCCTTGAAGCGGCCGGTGCCCTTGACCCACTCGACGCCGTTCGCCTTGAAGAGGCTGGCGACGCCCTGGGTCATCTGCTTGACAACCTGCGCCTTCCACTCGTTCGAGGTCGCGAAGTCGAGCTGCGGCTCGCCGATCTTGACGCCGAGCTTGGCGAAGGTCTCGCCCGCCTCCTTCATCGCGAACGCGGTCTGCACCCACGCCTTCGTCGGGATGCAGCCGATCCGCAGGCAGGTGCCGCCCAGCTCCGACTCCTTCTCGATGCAGATCGTCTTTGCGCCCAGCTGCGCGGCCCGGATCGCCGCCGTGTAGCCGCCGGGGCCGCCGCCGAGGACGGCAACGTCACAGTCCATCCGGCGATCCTAGCGAGGCGCAGGACAGCCGCGCCGAGTCGGCGTCGTAGTGTGCTGGTCTATGAACGTCAGCGGCGAACGGGTTGCGCTCGCGGCCTTTATCGTGGGCTCCCTGCTCGCGGGCGGGAATGCGGTCGGCGTTCGCTTCAGCAACCGAGAGCTCGATCCGCTTTGGGGCGCCGGCCTGCGCTTCACGCTCGCGGCGACGCTGCTCCTCGCCCTCGTGGCGGTACTCGGACTGGCGCTCCCGCGCGGGCCGGCCCTGACCGGCGCGGTCCTCTACGGCGCACTCAACTTCGGGGCTGCATTCGCCCTCGCGTATTACGCGTTCGTCCGCGTGCACGCCGGGCTCGGACAGACGCTGCTCGCCCTCGTGCCGCTCGTGACGTTGCTCCTCGCGGTCCTGCAAGGCCAGGAGCGGTTCCGTCTCGCTGCCGTAGTCGGCGCCGCCCTCGCGCTCGTCGGAATCGGCGTCCTCTCGCGCGCGCCGCTCGGCGAGACGGTGCCGCCGCTCTCATTACTCGCGCTGTTCGGCAGCACCCTCTGCTTCGCGCAAGCGGCCGTCGTCGTCCGGCGATTTCCCGCCGTCCACCCGATCACGATGAACGCTGTCGGCATGGCTACGGCCGCGGCGCTCCTGGTCGCCGGCTCCCTCTTCGCCGGGGAGTCGATCGCGCTGCCGCAGCGCGCTGCGACCTGGGCAGCCCTCGCATACCTGGTCGCCGTCGGCTCGATCGTCGTGTTCGTGCTCTACGTCGTGGTACTTCGGCACTGGAGCGCGTCCCGCGCCGCGTACACGTTCGTCGTGGTGCCGGTCGTCACGGTCGCGCTCTCCGCTTGGCTCGACGACGAGCCGGTGCGCCTCGCGCTCGTGGCCGGCGGCTGCCTGGTCGTGCTCGGCGTGTACGTCGGCGCGTTGCGCCCAGAACGGGCGCTCTAGCCGAGCTCGGCCCGCATCGTCAGCGCGCCGTCGCGCTCGTCGACCCGCTCGAAGCCGTAGCGCTCGTAGAGCCGGACGGACGGCGAGTCCTTCGCGACGCTGAGCGAGATCGCGTTGTAGCCCTCAGCGCGCGCGCGGCCGAGCAGCGCGTCCATCAGCTCACCCCCGGTCCCGTGCCCCCGGCGGCTGGGGACGACCGCGATCGAGAGCTCGGGCGTCTCCTCGTCGATGAAGCCGTAGCCGGGCGCGTCGCGCTTGAACAGCCGGTACCAGGCCGCCCCGACCGGGAAGCCGTCGGCGAGCGCAATCACCGCCGCGTCCCCGGGACGGCCCCAGTTCTCGACGTAGCGCATCGGGTGCAGGCCGCTCTCCGACTCCTCCGGCGTGCGCCAGTAGTACGCGTGCCGCAGCATGTCGCGCAGGAAGCGAGCGTCCTGCGGCGTGCCGGGCCGGATCATCGGCCTGAGTCTATGTAGTGTCGGACCGTGTCGAGCTCGGTGACAGTTCGCCGCTTCGAGGAGCGAGACTCGGGCCCGTGCCGTGCCCTCTGGGCAGAGCTGACCCGGTGGCACCGCGCGCTGTACGACGATCCGTCGATCGGCGGTGACGACCCGGGTTCGGGCTTCGACGGGTACCTCGAGGAGTTCGGCGACGCACGTTTGTGGGTTGCCGAGCATTCGACCTCGGTGGTGGGCTTCACCGGCCTGATCGTGCGAGGCAACCAGGCCGAGGTCGAGCCGGTGGTCGTCGCCGCTGATGCCCGCGGACAGGGCATCGGACGCACGCTCGTTGCGGCGGCAGTCGATGCGGCGCGAACGGAAGGTGTCGCCCAGGTCAAGGTCAGGCCGGTCGCGCGCAACGCGCAAGCAATCCGCTTCTTACACGGGCTCGGGTTCACGGCGCTGGGGCACGTCGAGCTGCTCGTCGACTTCCGTCGTCCGGCCGAGTACTGGCAGCCTGGCGAGCGCATCGCCGATCGCAACTTCGACGTCTAGCTCTCGCGCAGCTGCTGGACGAGCTGAATGCGGTTGCCGTCCGGGTCGAAGACGTCGAGGACGCGCACCTCGTCGTGCAGCTCGACGACGGTGCCGATCTCCACCTCGTCCCCGCGCAGGCGCTCGGCGTCGGCCTTGACGTCGTCGACGTCGATGGACGCGACCGGCCCCTCTTCCTGCGGCTCCCCCTCGGCGAGCGCGATCCGCATCTGGCCCTGCTCGAGCTTCGCCCAGCGATCCTCGTCGTCGACGTACGTCTCGTCGAAGCCGAGCTTGTCCGTATAGAAGGAGCGCGCGGCGTCGAGGTCGCGCACGTGGTACCAGACCCGGATCTCCTGCCTCACAGGGCGAGGCCCGGTTCCTCGAGCAGCATCTTCAGCTCGCGCAGGAACTCGGCCGCCTTCGATCCGTCGACCGCGCGGTGGTCGCAGGTCAGGGTCAGGGCCATCAGCGGGCGCGGCACGAACTCGCCGTCGACGAGCACCGGACGCTGCTCGATCGCGCCGACGGCCAGGATCGCCGCCTGCGGCGGGTTGAGGACGGCGACGAACTGCTCGACGCCGTACATGCCGAGGTTCGAGATCGTGAAGGTGCCGCCCTCGAGGTCCTCCTGGACGAGCTTGGCCTCGCGGGCGCGGGCGACGAGCTGCGCCCGCTCGGCGGCGAGCTCGGTGACCGGCTTGCGCTCGACCTCGCGGAGCACGGGGACGAGCAGGCCGCGCTCGGTCGCGACGGCGAGCCCGATGTGGGCGTTCGGAAAGATCTGGAGCTCGTCGCCGGCGAAGTGCGCGTTCATCTCGCGGTGGCGCAGGAGCGCGATCGCGGCCAGCTTGACGAGCAGGTCGGTGACGGTCACGCCCTCTTCTCGCAGCCGCTCGCGGAGGGCGAGCGCGCGCGTCATGTCGGCCGACATCGTGATCTGAAAGACGGGTGCCTCCCAGGCCTCGGTCAGCCGGCGGGCGATCGTGCGGCGGAGCGAGGTGAGCTTGACGGTCTCGGCCTCGAGCGGCGCGGCCGCGGCCGGGGCATGCGCCGGTGCGGCAGTTGCGCGCTCGACGTCCTCGGCCACGATCCGGCCCTCCGGCCCGGTGCCGGTCAGGGCGCCGAGGTCGATGCCGCGCTCGCGCGCGATCCGGCGCGCGAGCGGCGAGGCCTTGAGGCGGCCGCCGTTCGTGCGCGCCGGCGCTTCCGTCTGTGCAGCCTCCTCGGCGGCGGCCGCGCGGCCGCGCTCCCGCGCCTCTTCCCGCGCCTGGCCCGGCGCGCCCTCTTCCTGCTCGTCCGCGTCGACCTTCTGCTCGGCTTCGGGCTCGGCCTCGGCGGCGGGCACTTCCTCGCCCTCCTCGCCGATGACCGCGATCCGCTTGCCGACCTCGATCTCGTCGCCCTCCTGCGCGAGGATCTTGAGCAGGACGCCGCTCGCGTCGGCCTCGACCTCCTGCGTCACCTTCTCGGTGTCGAGCTCGTAGAGCGCCTCGCCCTTCTCGACGCGGTCGCCCTCCGACTTCAGCCAGCGGACGATCGTGCCCGACTCCATCCCCTGCCCGAGCCGGGGAAGCGTGACCTCAAGCGCCATCGCGCCCCACGGTGCGCATGATCGCCTGCAGAACCTCGGCCTGGTGCGGGACGACGTACTCCTCCATCACCGGCGCGAAGGCCAGCGGCGCGAACTTCGCGCCGACGCGCTCGACCGGCGCGTCGAGCCAGTCGAACGCCTGATGCTGGACGACCGCGGCGACCTCGGCGCCGTGGCCCATGCGCGTCACGGCCTCGTGCGCGACGACGCAGCGGTTCGTCTTCTTGACCGAGTCGATGATCGCGCCCTCGTCGAGCGGCTGCAGCGTGCGCGGGTCGACGACTTCGACCGAGACCCCCTGCTCCTCGGCTTCCTGTGCCGCGGCGAGCGACTCGTGCACGAGCCGGCCCGTGGCGACGACGGTGACGTCCTCGCCCTCGCGATGGACGCGCGCCTGGCCGATCGGGATCGGCTCGAGCTCTTCGGGCACGTCCTCCTTGATCCCGTAGAGCGTGCGGTGCTCGAAGAAGATGACCGGGTTGTCGTCGTAGATCGCGGACCAGAGCAGGCCGCGGACGTCGATGGGCGTCGAGGCGAAGATGACCTTCAGGCCCGGAATGTGCACGAACCAGGCCTCGAGCTGCTGGGCGTGCTGCGCTCCCGGCGACCAGCCCGCGCCGCCCTGCGTGCGGATGGTCAGCGGCACCTTCACCTGGCCCCCGGACATGTAGCGGTGCTTCGCCGCCTGGTTGACGACCTGCTCGGCCGAGAGCGTCATGAAGTCCTCGTACATGACCTCGACCACCGGCCGCATGCCCTGCATGGCTGCGCCGATGCCAGCACCGACGAGCGCCATCTCCGAAATCGGCGTGTTGCGCACGCGCTCGGGGCCGAACTCGTCGAGCATGCCC
>JBKPFP010000465.1:0-9686 GCA_046744435.1 Actinomycetota bacterium
AAGGAGCTCGACCTGCAGGTCGTCGTCCCGCTCGAGGACATGCGGGAGCCGGGAGAGCAGAGCTCGATCTGGCCCTCGATCTACCCCGAGATCCTCGAGCTCGTCAAGCAGCACCGGTCGACGATCGTTTTCGTCAACAACCGCCGCCTCGCCGAGCGGCTTGCCCTGCGCCTGAACGATCTGGCCGAACAGGAGATCGCGCGCGCCCACCACGGCTCGCTGGCCCGCGAGCAGCGGCTCGAGGTCGAGGAGTTGCTGAAGAAGGGCGAGATTCCGTGCCTGGTCGCCACGTCGTCGCTCGAGCTCGGCATCGACATGGGCGCCGTCGACCTCGTCGTCCAGGTCGAGTCGCCGAAGTCGGTCGCCCGCGGCCTGCAGCGGATCGGCCGCGCGGGCCACGAGCTCGGCGCCGTCTCCAAGGGCCGCATCTTCCCGAAGTTCCGGGCCGACTTGCTCGAGTCCGCGGTCGTCGCGGAGCGCATGGGGGAGGGGGCGATCGAGGAGACCGTCATCCCGCGCAACCCGCTCGACGTCCTCGCGCAGCACGTCGTCGCGATCTGCGCCGACCAGGAGATCTCCGTCGACGAGCTGCACGAGCTCGTCCGCGGCGCGTACAACTTCGCCGACCTCTCGCGCGTGCAGCTCGAGAACGTGCTCGACATGCTCGCCGGGCGCTATCCGTCCGACGAGTTCGCCGAGCTGCGCCCCCGCATCGTGTGGGACCGCACCGCGGGCGTCATCCGCGGCCGCGGCGGTGCACGTCAGCTCGCGGTCACGAACGCGGGCACGATCCCCGACCGCGGGCTCTATGGCGTCTACCTCGTCGAGGGAGGAGGGCGCGTCGGCGAGCTCGACGAGGAGATGGTCTACGAGGCGCGGGCCGGCCAGACGTTCACGCTCGGCGCCTCCACCTGGCGGATCGAGGAGATCACCCGCGACCGCGTGCTCGTCTCCCCGGCCCCCGGAGTGCCCGGCATGATCCCGTTCTGGAAGGGCGAAGGGCCGGGCCGCCCGTACGAGCTCGGCGAGCAGATCGGCAAGGCCTCGAGAGAGCTGGTGGCCCTCTCGGAGCGGAAGGCGATCGATCGGCTCACGCACCGGCACTCGCTGGACGAGCAGGCGGCGAAGAACCTGCTCACGTTCCTCAACGACCAGCTTGTTGCGACCGGCGCCGTGCCCTCCGACCGGACGGTCGTCGTCGAGCGCTTCCGCGACGAGATCGGCGACTGGCGCGTCTGCATCCTCACGCCTTTCGGGGCGCGCGTGCACGCGCCGTGGTCGCTGGCGCTCGGCGCCCGGCTGCGCGACGCGCTCGGCCTGGAGGTGCAGTCGCTCTGGTCGGACGACGGGATCGCCGTCCACCTGCCCGACGTCGACGCGACGCCGCCGACCGAGGAGATGCTCATCGACCCGGATGAGATCGAGGAGCTCGTCATGGCGGAGCTCGCCGGGAGCGCGCTGTTCGGCTCGCGCTTCCGCGAGAACGCGGCGCGCGCGCTGCTCATCCCGCGCCGGCGGCCGGGCGAACGCACGCCGCTCTGGCAGCAGCGGCTGAAGGCGCAGGGCCTCCTGCAGGTGGCGCGGCGCTACGGCTCGTTCCCGGTCATCCTCGAGACCTACCGCGAGTGCCTGCAGGACGTGTTCGACCTCCCCGCGCTGAAGCGGCTGCTCACCGGCCTGAAGACGCGCGAGCTCGACCTGGTCGACGTCGAAACGGCCACGGCCTCTCCGTACTCGACCTCGCTGCTCTTCGACTACGTCGCCACCTACATGTACGAGGACGACACGCCGCCGGCCGAGCGGCGCGCTCAGGCGCTGTCCCTCGACCGCGACCTGCTCAAGGAGCTGCTCGGCCAGGAGGAGCTGCGCGACCTGATCGACCCGGGCGCGCTCGAGGACGTCGAGGAGCAGCTGCGCGGCTCGCCGCGAAACGCTGACGAGCTGCACGACGTCTTGCGCCGGCGCGGCGATCTCCGCGAGGGCGAGTACGACCCGCGGCTCGCGAAGCCGCTGCTCACCGAGCGGCGGGCGATCACGGTGCGGATCGCAGGGCAGGACCGGCTCGCTGCGGCCGAGGACGCGGGTCGCTACCGCGATGCGCTCGGTGTCATGCCTCCGGGCGGGCTGCCCGAGGCGTTCCTCGAGGCGACCGACGAGCCCGTGCGCTCCCTCCTGCGGCGCTTCGCGCGCTCGCGCGGGCCCTTCACGACGGCCGAGGCCGTGGAACGCTTCGGGCTCGATCCGGCGCGGGTCGAGGACGAGTTGCGTGCGCTCGAGCGCGAGGACCAGCTCGTCCGCGGCGAGCTCCGGCCGGGCGGGACGGAGCGCGAGTGGTGCGACCCCGACGTGCTGCGGCGGCTGCGGCGCGCCTCGCTGGCGGCGCTGCGCCGGGAAGTGGAGCCCGCGGAGCAGGCGGCGCTCGGCCGCTTCCTGCCGAGCTGGCACGGGATCGACCGGCGCGCGAGCCTCCGTGAGGCGCTCGTGCCGCTGCAGGGGCTGCCGCTGCCCGTCTCGCTCTGGGAGAGCGAGGTGCTGCCGCGCCGCGTGCCCGGCTACGCGCCGGCCCAGCTCGACCAGCTCTGCGCCTCGGGCGAGCTCGTCTGGATCGGCGCGGGCCTCGACCGGGTGGCGGTCTACTTCAGGGAGGATGCGCCCGCGCTCGGCCGTCCTGCAGGTGCTGAGCGGCCCGAGGGCGAAGTGCACGACGCGATTCGCGACGTGCTGGAGCGCGGCGCCGAGTTCTGGTTCGACCTGCTCGGGGCGACCGGGCTCGAGGCCGAGGAGGCGCTGCCCGCGCTCTGGGATCTCGTCTGGGCGGGCGAGGTGACGAACGACGCGTGGACGCCGCTGCGTGCAGGCCGCCGTTACGGCGTGCCGCAGCCCGAGCGGCGCCCCAGGCGCTTCACGCGCCGCCGCGTGCAGGCGATCACGGCCACGCAGGGCCGCTGGTCGCGCACGGAGCGCCTTTTCAGCCATGGCCCGGGGACAGTCCCCGAAACAAAAGTGGGTCTAGATCGTCGTGCTTTGGCGGAGTTGCTGCTCGAGCGGCAGGGGATCGTCACTCGCGACGGGGTGCGGGCCGAGGGCATCCAGGGCGGCTACGGCGCGGTGTACGGCGAGCTGCGGGCGCTCGAGACGCTCGGGCTCTGCCGCCGCGGGTACTTCGTCGAGGGCCTCGGCGGCGCGCAGTTCGCCCTCGGTGGCGCCGTCGAGCGGCTCCGGGAGCTGCGGCCCCAGGAGGGCGAGGAGCCGGAGGCGCTCGTGCTGGCCGCGGCCGACCCGGCCCAGCCCTACGGCGCTGCTCTGCCGTGGCCGAAACGCGCCGCGGGGCGAGCGGCTCGTGTCGCGGGCGCGCAGGTAGTCCTCCTCGGCGGCGAGGCCGTCCTCTTCGTCGAACGCGGTGGCCGCACGCTCCTCCCGCTTCGCGACCCGGACGAGAGTTGGCTGCGCCCGGCGCTGGAGGCGCTCGTCGAGCGAGTCAAGACGGGCCACGGCAAGCGTCTGGCCGTCGAGCGCTTCGACGGCGAGCCCGTCGGCGAAACCGAGGTCATGCCACTGCTCCTCGAGGTTGGCTTCGTCGCCGGCCCGAGGCGCGCAGTGCTGAGGCCGTAGCGGCACATGCACCTGACCGGCGTCTCACCCGTCCTGCTCGTCGCGGATCTCGATCGCTCCGTCGCCTACTACAGCGAGCGTCTCGGCTTCGAGTGCGAGGTGTACGGCGACCCGCCGAACTTCGCCGCCGCGAACCGGAACGAGGTGACCATCCTCCTCGCGCTCTCCCCAGAGTCCGCACGCCTCGTCCCGAACTGGCAGATCGTCGAGAACATGTGGAACGTCTACATCCGAGTCGACGACGCCGATGCCGCGTACGCGGAAGTTCAAAAACGAGGCGCTCCGATCGACTACACGATCTACAACGCGCCGCACGGGTTCCGCGAGTTCGGAGTCCAGGATCCGGACGGGCACGACATCGCGTTCGGGCAGCCGCTGAACGAGTAGGCATGGTCGAGGAAGCGCTGCTCGAAGAGGTGGGCTCGGGACTAGCCCCGGTATCCGAGGGCTGGTTCGTTGTCAACGTCCGCGACGCCGCTTGGCTGACGAACGAGGCCTTTGGCGCGCGGTGCGTCTTCGAGGGTGACAAACCCGTTCTGCGGAACCGCCCCGAGCTCGAGGGCGCGAGATTCGCCCAGCTGGGCATCACGCTGTGCGTGCTCGAGCCGGGGCGGCCGAGCGGGCTGTACCACGCGGAGACGAACCAGGAGGACTTCCTCGTCCTCGCCGGCGAGTGCGTGTTGCTCGTGGAGGACGAGGAGAGGCCGCTCCGGGCCTGGGACTTCGTGCACTGCCCGCCGGGCACGGCGCACGCTTTCGTCGGGGCGGGGGACGGACCGTCGGTGATTCTTATGACCGGCGCGCGAACGCGAGAGAAGGAGATGATCTACCCGAGCTCCGACAGCGCACGTGCTCACGGCGCCGGCGCCGAGAACGAGACGAGCTCGCCTGCCGAAGCCTACGCGACGCTTCCCCACTGGCAGCCCCGACGGCCCGACGGGTGGGAAGGTTTGCCCTGGACGTGATCGTGGAGGCACGCCTCGAGGACGTCGGCTCGGGCCTAGTGCCGGTTTCTGAGGGCTGGTTCGTCGTCAACGCCCGCGACACAGCCTGGGAGACGAGCGGCCTCGGCGGCATGTGCGCCTTCGAAGGGTTCGACGTGCCGTTCTCCCAGCTCGGCATCAACGTGCGCGTGCTGACGCAGGAGTCGGGTGGCCTCTATCACTCGGAGACGAACCAGGAGGACTTCCTCGTCGTTGCCGGGGAGTGCCTGCTTCTCGTGGCCGACGAGGAACGGCCGCTGAAGGCGTGGGACTTCGTGCACTGCCCTTCGGGGACAGAGCACGCCTTCGTCGTCATGGGCAAGAGCCCGTGCGTGATCATCATGATGGGCGCGCGAACCCATGAGCCCGCCGCCTTCTATCCGCGCTCCGAGGTCGCCCTGCGCCACGGCGTGGGCGTCGAGCAAGAAACGAGCTCGCCGCAGGAGGCCTAGGCCGGCCGCTTCGAGTGGCAGTACGCGAGGCCTGAGGGCTGGGGCGAGTTGCCCTGGTCCTAGGCCAGTCGCCCGAGAACGAGTCCGAACAGCGCATGTCTGACCGTCGCCTGTCCGAAGGCGCGCGCGTTCGTCAAGAGCCGCGGTACTCCCGGCTCGCCGCGGGCCGGGTGGAAGCGATCGACGAAGTAGCCGAGCGGGTAGAAGGCGACGTTCTCGGCGAGCGCCATGCCGAGCGCGAGACGGCGCGAATCGACCGGTACGCGGCGACGCATCTCGTCGAAAACCAGGCCGAAGACGGCGCCGTTCACGGCGTGGAGCGCGAAGCCGAGCGGCCGCCACGCCGGGCCACGCGTGAAGGCCTTCCCGAGCAGGGCGATGTCCGAGTAGTCGCAGCGGAAGAGCTTCTGGTCGAGCGGCTCGACGAGGCCCCAGGCCGTTGCCGCCGTCACGCCCGCTGCCGCCGCTCTCCATCGCCCGGGCATACGCTTCAAGCATGCCCGAGGGAGACGCGATCCACCGGGCGGCGCAGCGGCTGCAGCCCCTCGTCGGCGAGCGCGTCGAAGTGGAGTCGCCGCACCCCCAGGCCGCCGTCAAGCGCCTGCCGGAGCGGCTGAGCGGGAAGCGGCTCGAGGCGGTCCGGGCGGTCGGCAAGAACCTTCTGCTCCACTTCGAGGGCGGCCTCGTCCTGCGCAGTCATCTGCGCATGCGCGGGCGCTGGCAGCTGCGGCCTCGAAACGGCGGCTATCGCGGCCGCCCCTGGCTCGTGCTGCGCGGCGCCGAGCAGGAGGCCGTGCTCTGGAACGGGCCGGTGCTCGAGCTGCACGGACGCGGCGTGCGGCGGCTGGGCCCGGACGTGCTCGCCGAGCGGCCGGACTTCGAGGCAATGCTCACGCGACTACGAGAGACCGACCAGAGCCGCGAGCTGGGAGAAGCCCTCCTCGACCAGCACCTCGTCGCGGGGATCGGCAACGCGTGGAAGGCCGAGGCGCTCTGGCGCGCGCGCCTCTCCCCGTGGCGACGGCTCGGAGACCTGAGCGACGCCGACCTGCGCTCGACGCTCACCGAGGCGGCACGCCTGATGCGCGGGTCGGTCGAGGGACGCCGCGTGCCGAAGGCGACCTACCGCAGGGCGGGCCGCCCGTGCCCGCGCTGCGGCAAGGCGATCCGCTCCCGAGGCCAGGGTGACGACAACCGGATCGCATACTGGTGCCCCGGCTGCCAGAGAGGAGACCCGCCCGGGGCCCCGTAAGAGGAGGCGTGGCCGTCCGCGCGCCGCAGCTCTACTCGACCCTGCGCAGCTTCTGCCTCGGCGCGTTTGCCTTCTTCACGCGGGAGCTCGAGGGCGGCGCCGACCTGCCCTTCGCGTTCGACGAGCACCCCACACGCAACGGGCCCGCGCTCTACGAGTATCGGCCACTCGTGCGCGACTACGTCGAGAGCCGCGGCGGCCGAGTCTTCGCGCTGACCGACACGAGCCTGGCCCTCGAGGAGCTGAGGCGCGAGCCGGCGGCAGCGATCTTTGCGCGCGCGCACGCGGGTGCACGAATGGGCGCCGAGCAGGCGCTGTTCCGTGCCGTCCTGCTGCCACTCGTGGCGGATACCGCGGAAGCCTGCGGCGGCTTCGACTGGGACGACTCGGCCTTCGACCGCGCCTACGCGGGGCTCGAGCAGACGCTGTTCGGTGACGAGCGCCGCTACGCGGCGGTCGCCCCGCTCGTCGGGCTGGAGGCCGGCGGGGCGGTCGAGCTGGGCGGAGGCGTCCGCGTCCGGCCCGCTGCGGAGAACGAGCTGCGCGCGAGCTGGCCCGACGGGGCGCGGCTGGCGCCGGCCGACTTCGGGCGCGAGACCGACCGCATGTGCGTGCTCGAGCTGGAGCTGGCGCTGCCCGCAGGAGGTACAACGGCACCCGACGCCCCCGGAGAGCTGGCCGACGCGATCACTGCGCTCCGGCTCGCGACTGCCGGCCCGATCGCCGCCGGGCCGGTCCTCTTCGAGCGCCTCGACTGGCGCCCGTACGGGATCAGGCCGGTGCTGCCGATCGCCGCGACGCCGCCGCCGGGGCCGCCGACGAGGCTCGACTCCTTCCGGGGCGAGCTGGCACGTGCGCTTCGCGAGCGGCTGCTCCGCGCGGACGCCGACCCCGAGCTGGCCGAGGCGCTCGACCGCTGGGAGCTGTCCCTCTTCCAGGCCGACCCGTTTCGTTCCGAGCAGCTGCGCGCCGCGCTCGAGTCGCTCCTCGGCCGAGGCGATGGGCTCTGGGCCGCGTCGGTGCGCGCCTCCGTACTGCTCGGCGAGACGGCCCGCGAGCGCGGCGAGTGCCTCAACGCCCTGCGCGGCCTCGAGTCCGCACGGGCGGATCCGGCTGCCGCCGAGGCGGTTCGTCGCGCACTCGTTGAGACGGTCACCCACGGAGAGCGTCAGCGGCTGATTGCCGCGCTCGACGAGTCACTGCTCGGCGTCCGCCCGCGGCCATCCGGCGCCTCGGCTCTGCAAGCCGCGGTCGCAAGCTGACACGAAGCCGGCGCACGTGCGTCACCGTCCGGGGGCTAGCGTGGAGGCGGTGGAACAGGCGCGCGCAGTTCTGGAACGGCTGGCACGCATCGAGGCGCTGAAGCGCGACGATGCGCCCGCGGGCGTGCTGCTCGACGAGGTGCGGGCGCTGCTCACCGAGGCCGAGGCGTGGGCGGAGGCCGACCAGGCCGACGGTCGCGCTTCGGCCGCGCTCGAACGATGCCGCGACGCCCTTATCGCAGGTGAAAGGGCCGCGGAAAGCACGCTTACGAGCGCGTAGTCCGGAAAACCGCTCCAAATTCAGAAGTTTCCTGTTGCAGGAGGCGAATTTCCTGCACAATGGTGGCGTGCAGGACTGTTTCCCGGCCGGTCGAAATCTGGAGCACTAATGGGGCTGACACGCCTTCTTTCGCGCCCGCGTGAGCGGGCGCCGGAGCCTGAGGACGAAGCGCCGAAGGTCGACACCGATGCGCCGGAGGCCGAGACGGAGGCGCCCAAGGTCGCCACGGTGCTCGCGTTCGCCAACCAGAAAGGCGGCGTCGCGAAGACGACCTCGACGCTGAACCTCGCAGCCGCGCTTGGCGAGCAGGGCTACAAGGTGCTCTGCGTCGACATGGATCCCCAGGGCAACCTGACGATGAGCCAGGGCCTGAACCCGGACTCGATCGAGCGCTCGATGTTCGACGTCCTCGTCCACCGGCTGCCGATAGACAGCGTCATCCACCAGACCGAGGTCGACCTGGCCGTGTCCTCGATCGACCTGGCCGGCGCCGAGCTCGCGCTCTCGAGCATGATCGGCCGCGAGCGCGCGCTCGAGAAGGCGATCGTCGCCGCGAAGAACGACTACGACTACATCCTCATCGACACGCCGCCCTCGCTCGGGCTGCTGACGATCAACGCGCTCGTGGCGGCCGACGGCGTCATCGTGCCCGTCCAGTGCGAGTACCTCTCGCTGCGCGGGCTCGTCCAGCTCGAGAACACGATGGCGATGATCCGCGAGAACCTCAACCCGAGCGTCCAGATCGTCGGCATCCTCCCGACCATGTACGACCGGCGCACGCTGCACGCGCGCGAAGCGGTCGAGATCCTCGAGGAGAACTTCGGCGAGCTCGTCTTCAAGACGAGGATCAAGAAGACGATTCGCTACGCCGAGGCGCCCGTCAAGGGCTCATCGGTCCTGAAATACGACCCGAGCGGCAACGCGGCCGAGGCCTACCGCGAGTTTGCCAAGGAGGTACTGAATGGCGCGAAAGCGCGCCAGCATGCGTGAGGGACCGCTCGCGGAGCTCTTCCGCGCGACGGAGGCCGCCCAGCGGCAGCAGACCGGCCAGCCCGAGCAGGACGCCGCTGCGTCCGAGCCGCTGGAGGAGACCGTCGAGCACGCGCCGCCGTTCGAGGAAGTGACGTCGCCGGAGCCGGTGCCCGAGCCCGAGCCCGAGCCGGAGCGCTCGCGGCCCGACCTGCGGCCCGTCGAGACACCCCGGTTCGAGGCGATGCCCGAGCCCGCGCCGCGCCTGCACCGCTCGCCGCGCGCGGAGCCCGGCGCGTATCTCGCGGTCATCCGCGTCGTCGGCGTCGGCGGCGCCGGCCTGAACGCGGTCAACCGCATGATCGACGCGGGCATCTCCGACGTCGAGTTCGTCGCCGTCAACACCGACATCCAGCAGCTCGCCCTCTCGGACGCGCCGGTGAAGATCCACATCGGCCGCGAGCTGACGCAGGGCCTCGGCTCGGGCGCCTCGATAGAGCTCGGCCGCCAGGCCGGCGAGGAGGCCTACGACCAGCTCAAGCGCGCCCTGCGCGGCTCGGACATGGTCTTCGTGACCGCGGGCGAGGGCGGCGGCACCGGGTCGGGTGCTGCTCCGGTCGTGGCGCGCATCGCGCGCGAGGTCGGCGCGCTCACCGTCGGCATCGTCACGCTCCCGTTCCACTTCGAGGGCACGAAGCGCCGCGGCCAGGCCGAGACGGGGGTCGAAGACCTCCGCTCGAACTGCGACACGGTGATCGTGATCCCGAACGACCGCCTGCTCGAGGTGCTCGACCGCTCGACGTCGATGCTCGACGCGTTCCGCATCGCCGACGACGTCCTGCGCCAGGGCGTCCAGGGCATCACCGACCTGATCAC
>JBKPFP010000115.1:0-10258 GCA_046744435.1 Actinomycetota bacterium
AGGGCGATCGCCTTGCCGATTCCCCGCGATCCGCCCGTGACGACGACGGTCGCGCCGTCGAGGCTCATTCGCGGCGGGGTAGCGGCGCATCCACGGGCGCCGAGCTCGGGATTCCCTCCCAGCCGGGCCGGTCCCGGGGCACGCGAGGCCCTTCCGCAGCCTTCGAGGACGCCGTGCCGAGCCTGTCGAGGAGCTCGGCCTGCTCCTCGGCGTAGCGCCGCACCGGATGGTCTGCCGGCAGGTCTTCGACGAGCTCGAGGACGCGCGCGCGAAGCTGGTACGCGAAGTGCGGGGTCGCAGGGCCGACGAGCGCGTCGACGTCGTCCCGGGTCGGCTCGGCCATCGCGAAAAGCCTAGTTGTTCCAGTCAGTAGGCTCGGTCGGGTGCGCCGGGGCTCCGTGGCCGACGTGATGCTGTTCGCGACCACGCTGCTGTGGGCGCTGAACTTCACCGTCTCGAAGTACATCCTCGAGCACGGCCTGCGGCCGCTCGCGTACTCGGCGCTCCGCTACTCGGCTGCCGCGCTCGTCTTCGTCGCGATCACGTACCCGCGCGAGCGGTCGCTGCGAATCGCACGCGCAGACGTGCTGCTCGTCGGAGGCGCGGTCGTGGTCCTGCTCGCGAACCAGCTCAGCTTCGTCTACGCGCTCGACTTCACCACGGCGACAACCGTCGCACTGCTGTTCGGGACGCTGCCGATCTTCACGGCGCTGATCTCGAGGTTCGTCGGCATCGAGCGGCTCGAGGGCCGGTTCTGGATGGCCGCAGGGATCTCCTTCGCCGGCGTCGCGCTGGTCACCGCCGGGTCCGGCGGCAGCCTCTCGGCCGACCTCGTCGGCGACTTGCTCGCCCTCTCCGGCGCCGCGACCTGGGGCGCCTACTCGGTGGCGATTGCGCCGCTCATGCGCCGCTACTCGCCGTACCGCCTGAGCGCGGTCATGCTGCTCGCCGTGTCGGCGCCGCTGCTGCTGCTCGGGGCGCCGCAGATCGCCGACGAGGACTTCGACTGGAACGCGCTCGTCTGGATCGGCTTCGTTTTCGCGGTGCTCGGGCCGCTCGTCGTCACGAATCTGCTCTGGTTCACCGCGATCGACCGGGTCGGCCCGTCGCACGCCGCGGTCTTCGCCAACCTGCAGCCGTTCCTCGCCGCGGTGATCGCACTGCTGCTCCTCGACGAGGACCTGACGCGTTTCCAGGTCGCCGGCGGCCTTGCGATCGGCGCCGGCATCCTCCTCTCGCGGCGGCGCGCGCCCGAGCCGGCGCCGGAACCGACGTGATCGAGGAGCGGGTCAGCCGCCTGGCGGGCGCGGACGTCCGCGCGTTGCGGCGGATCAAGGGTGGGGGATATGCGGCCTCGTTCCGTGCAGTGGCCGAGCTCGCCGACGGCCGGACCGTCTTCGTCAAGGCCGGCGCGGAGGAGGTGACGAGTGGGTTCCTACGCGACGAGCAGCGCGTCTACGCGGCTCTGAGCGGGCCCTTCATGCCGGAGCTCGTCGGGATGGACGATGGGGAGCCGCCGCTCCTCGTGCTGGAGGACCTCAGTGCGGGCCACTGGCCGCCGCCGTGGGACGACGCCTCGATTGCGGCCGTACGTAGGACGCTCGAAGCCGTGGCGGCGACTCCGTCTCCCGAGTGGCTGCCCCCGATCACGCGCGACGCCGACTGGCTGCTCCTGGGCTGGGCCGAGATCGAGCGCGACCCTCGGCCGTTCCTGTCCCTGGGCGTGTGCTCCTCGGAGTGGCTGGAGCGTTCGTTACCGACGCTGCGCGAGGCGGCGGAGAACGCTCCGATCGCGGGTGATGCCCTGCTCCATATCGATGTGCGCAGCGACAACATCTGCGTGACGAGCCGCGGAGCCGTGCTCGTCGACTGGAATCACGCACATCGCGGCAATGCGGACCTCGACGTCGCCTGCTGGCTGCCGTCGCTGGCGGATGAATGCGGGCTGCAGCCCGAAACGATCCTCCCCGACGCGGGTGGGCTCGCCTCGGCTCTGGCCGGCTTCTTCGGCTCCCGAGCAGGCCTGCCGCCGCCACCGACTGCGCCACGCGTCCGCGAGGTGCAGCTATCCCAGCTGCGGACGGCCTTGCCGTGGGCTGCCCGGGCCCTCGACCTGCCGCCGATAGGATCGAGTCGTCACGACAGCTAAGGAGGAGATTGGCATGACGTACGAATTCGGCCCCTGCACCTGCGGTCACTCGATCACCGTTGAAGCCGACAGTGACGACGCGGCGGTCGGAAAGGCCCTCGACATGAGCTCCTCCCATTTCGCCGAGTACCACGCCGGCGAGACCGTGCCCCCGCGCGAGCAGCTCGAGCCGATGCTCCGGCAGCTCATGCACTCGCCGGCTTGAGGCAGTAGCGCCTCACCGACTTGGGGTCACTCCGCGCACGCCTGGCCCGGAAGCCGCCGGGCTACAGGCTCACGATCGGCCGCGTCCTCGCGGTCTACGGCGCGATCATGCTCGCGCTGCTCCTGGCCGCGCTCGACCAGACGATCGTCGCCACCTCGCTGCCGCGCATCGTCTCAGACCTCGGTGGGCTGACGAGCTACTCGTGGGTGATCACCGCCTACATCCTCGCCACGACCGTGACCGTGCCGCTCTACGGCAAGCTCGGTGACATCTACGGGCGGCGGCTGCTCTACATCGTCGCGATCTCGATCTTTCTCGTCGGCTCGGCGCTCTGCGGCCTGGCGCAGAGCCTCGACCAGCTGATCGCCTTCCGCGTCATCCAGGGCGCCGGCGCGGGCGGGCTCTTCGCGCTCGCGCACGCGACGATCGGCGTCATCGTCCCACCGCGTGATCGCGGGCGCTACCAGGGGCTGATCGGGGCGACCTTCGCGGCCGGCTCGGTCATCGGCCCCGCCCTCGGAGGCTTGATCGTCGACCACGCGAGCTGGCGCTGGGTCTTCTACGTCAACCTCCCCGTTGGCGCGGTCGCGCTCGCCGTCATCGCCGTCGCGATCCCGAAGCGCACCCAGCGCCGTGAGCACTCGCTCGACCTGCTCGGGGCGACGCTGCTCGCCGCTGGGACGAGCTCGTTCCTGCTCGGCCTCGTCTGGGGTGGCGAAGAGCATCCGTGGGGGTCGACCGAGGTCGTCGGCGCATTCTGCGCGGCGGTGCTCTTCCTGGCCGCGTTCACTTTCGTCGAGCGGCGCACGCCGGAGCCGATCCTCCCGTTCGAGTTGCTGCGGCGGCCGACCGTGGCGGCCGGCACGGCGGCGATCGGGCTCTCCGCCATGGCGATGGTGGGGACGATCGCCTTCGTGCCGCTCTTCGTCCAGGGCGTGATCGGCACGTCGGCGACCTCGTCCGGCGTCGTGCTGACACCGTTCATCCTCGGCGCGGTCATCGCGAGCGCGATCTCCGGGCAGTGGATCTCGCACAGCGGTCGCTACCGGCCGAATGCGCTGGCCGGGCCCGTCGTGCTGGGCACCGGCCTCTTCCTCCTCTCACGCATGGACACGAGCACGACCAACGCGGAGGCCGCCGTGTACATGGTCATCGCGGGCGTGGGGATCGGCTTGATGATGCAGGTGTTCGTGATCGCGGTGCAGAACGTCGTCCCGCTGCGAGCGATCGGCTCGGCGACCGCGTTGACACAGTTCGCGCGCGCGATCGGCGCCACGGTCGGCGTGACGGCCATGGGCGTGATCGTCAACCAGGGCCTGTCGTCCGGGAACGGGATCGACCGGCTGGCGGTCCACCGGTTGGCGCCGAACCTACGCGAGGACCTGGCCAATGCGATGCAGCCGGCCTTCCTCGCAGCGTCGCTCCTGTGCGTGCCCGTGCTGGTGATCGTCGCGCTCTGGCTGCGTGAGGTCCCGCTGCGCCGCGACTTCGAGGAAGAGCCGACCGCCGGAGTGCCGGAATCCGCGCGGCCCGTTGCGGCTCAGGAACGGAGCTGAGGCACCGCTTGCGGTGCCGTCTGAAGACCGGTCGACCCCTTGGAAGCAACCGCAGACGTTCTAAGATCAATCCATGAGCTCGACGGACTTCATGCCGATCAAGAACTGGGACCACCTCGAGCTCTACGTGGGCAACGCGAAGCAGTCCGCGTACTTCTACGAGCGTGCCTTCGGCTTTACGCAGACCGCCTATTCCGGCCCCGAGACCGGCGTGCGCGACCGGGCCTCCTACGTCGTCGAGCAGAACGACATCCGCCTCGTCCTGACGAGCGGGCTCCGGCCCGACAGCGAGATCACGCGCTTCGCCTGCGCGCACGGGGACGGCGTGAAGGACGTCGCCCTCCAGGTGCCGAGCGCGACCGAGGCCTACCGCCAGGCGGTTCAGCGCGGCGCGCGGAGCGTGACCGAGCCGCACTGGATCGAGGACGACTACGGGCGCGTCGAGCGCGCCTCGATCGCGACCTACGGAGAGAACGTCCACACCTTCGTCAACCGCGACGACTACGCCGGGCCGTACCTCCCCGGGTACCAGTCGGTCGTCGAGAACGGCGAGCCGACGACTGGTATCGGCCTCCAGAACATCGACCACGTCGTCGGCAACGTCGAGCTGGGCCGGATGGATCATTGGGTCGAGTACTACGAGCGGTGCTTCGGCATGACCGAGCTCATCCACTTCTCGGACGAGGCGATCTCGACCGAGTACTCCGCGCTCATGTCGAAGGTGATGATGGACGGCGAGGGCAAGATCAAGTTCCCGATCAACGAGCCCGCCGAGGGCAAGCGCAAGAGCCAGATCGAGGAGTACCTCGACTTCTACGGCGGGCCGGGAGTGCAGCACGTGGCGATGGCGACCGAGGACATCGTCGGCACCGTCGAGGAACTCCAGGAGCGGGGCCTGCGCTTCCTGCGGACTCCGGGGTCCTACTACGAGGAGCTCGAGGACCGCGTCGGCGAGATCGACGCGGACTACGACGACCTGCAGCGGCTGGGGATCCTCGCCGACCGCGACGAGGAGGGCTACCTGCTGCAGATCTTCACGAAGACCGCGCAGGACCGGCCGACGCTCTTCTTCGAGGTGATCGAGCGCCACGGCTCCCGCGGCTTCGGTGAGGGCAACTTCAAGGCCCTCTTCGAGGCGATCGAGCGCGAGCAGGCGCTGCGCGGCAACCTCTGAGCCGTTCCTTGCTCTAAGCTCGCGCTTTCGTCCCCAGCGAGAGAGGAGAGCTCAGTGGGCATCGGCGCAATTCTCGTCATCGTCGGAATCGTCGTGCTGATCGTTTGGAATATCTGGCTCGGCCTGATCCTCATCATCCTCGGTTTGCTCTTCGGCGGGTTTCGCCGGGGTCGCTGGTACTGAGCTCAGGGCTCCGAGAGTTCCTCGAAACACCCGCGCGCCAGGCAGCGGTACTCGCGGAGACCGAGCACCGCCCCTGGCCGCTGCCCAGAGGCGACTGGTTTCAGGCCCAGACCTGGGAGCAGCTCCTGTTCGCCCACTGGCGCGTGCCCGAGAAGGAGCTGCGACCGCGCGTGCCGGATGCGCTTGCGCTCGAGACCTTTGACGGGAGCGCCTGGCTCGGCGTGACGCCGTTCCGGATCTCGGGCCTTCGTCTCCGGGGCCTGCTCCCGCTTCCGCTTCTATCGACGTTCGCCGAGCTCAACGTGCGGACGTACGTCTCGCACGCGGAGCGGCCGGGGATCTTCTTCCTGAGCCTCGACGCCGCCAGCCGAGCCGCAGTCGAAGCGGCCCGGCTCGTCTACAAGCTGCCCTACTTCCACGCGCGCATCTCCGTCGGGCGCACCGGCGACTGGCTCGAGTACTCGAGTACCCGTACAGACGGCCGCGGCCCCCTGGCCGACTTTCGCGGGCGCTATCGCCCGGTCGGTGAACCAGAGCCGCCGGCACCGGGCTCCCGCGACCACTTTCTCACGGAGCGCTACTGCCTGTACACGCTCCACGAGGGCGCGCTGTACCGAGCCGAGATCCACCACCCACCGTGGCCGTTGCAGGCGGCCGAGGCCGCGGTCGAGGAGAACTCGATGCCTCCGCGGGGCCTCGAGCTGCGCGGCGAGCCGGTCTGCCACTACTCCGAGCTGCAGGACGTCGTGATCTGGAGGCTGGAGCGCCTAGCCTGATGGCGTGAGCCCCCAACGACGCACCGCCCTCGTCTCCGTCCTGGCGGCCTGCATCCTGATCGCGCTCAAGCTCGGCACGGGGCTCGCGACTGGAAGTCTGGGGCTCGTCTCCGAGGCGGTGCACTCGGGCACCGACCTCGTGGCGGCGCTGCTGACCTTGTTTGCAGTCGGGGTCGCGGTTCGGCCCGCCGACCGCGGCCACGCCTACGGGCATGGCAAGGCCGAGCACCTTGCGGCTCTCGGCGAGGGCGGCTTCCTCGTCCTCGCCAGCCTCTTTGTCGGGTACGCGGCGGTCGCACGCCTGACTGGACTGACCGAGTCGGAGGTCGATCCGGCCTGGTACGCGGTGGTAATCGTGCTGATCGTGATGGTGGTCGACGCGAGCCGGACGATCGTCTCGCTCCGTGCCGCGCGCCGTTATCGCAGCGAGGCGCTGCTAGGGAACGCATTGCACTTCGGCAGCGACCTGCTCGGCTCGACCGCGGTCCTGATCGGACTGCTCTTCGCGCGCGCCGGCTATCCCGGGGCCGATTCGATCGCCGCGCTCTTCGTCGCCGTGCTCGTGCTCGCCGCGGCGGGCCGGCTGATGCGGCGGAACATCGACGTGCTCATGGACCGCGTGCCCGTCGAGGCGGAGCGCGCGGCCAGGCGGGCGATCGAGGCGCTCGACCCGGCCGTGCAGCTGCGGCGGCTGCGGATGAGGCAGGCCGCGGGCCGCCACTTCGCCGACGTCGTCATCGGCGTGTCGCCGGACGCGGCGGTCGGACAGGCGCACGCGGCGGCGGACGCGGTCGAGGAGGCGGTGCACGACGCCTTGCCGGAGAGCGACGTCGTCGTCCATGTCGAGCCGCAGGACGAAGCGGCGCTCCGCGAGCGCGTGCATGCGGCCGCGCTCAGCGTCCCGAGCGTGCGTGAGGTGCACAACCTGCGCGTGCTCAGTGTCGACGGAGGACTGCAGGTCGCTCTGCACCTGAAGCTGCCCGGCGAGCTCTCGCTCGAGGACGCGCACGCGCTCGCGTCGAGTGTTGAGCAGGCAATCGCGAATGCGGTGCCGGAGGTCTCGTCGGTGCAGACCCACCTCGAGCCGCTCCGTGAGCCGGGCGCCGGAACCGCTCCGGCCCCGGCCGACGTGCAGGCGGACGCGGACGCCGTCGTCGACCTCGTGCGCGAGGAGACGGGGCGCCCGCCGCGCGAGCTCCGCTTCATTGTGACCGACGACGGCCTCGTGATCTTCCTCACGCTCGGGCTCGATCCGGACAGCCGCCTCGAGGATGCGCACTCGCGCGCGAGTGAGATCGAGGAGCGCATCAGGGAGGCGTGTACCGGGGTGGCCGACGTTATCGTCCACACGGAGCCTTGAAGCTGTGCATGTTTTCCCCGAAGAGCAAGCACCTCTGGCGCGGGTGGCCCGGGAGGATCGAGGGCGACAGCGTGGTCCAGCTCGCCGCCCAGACGCTGCAGTCGTTCTTCACCGGCGGCGGCAAGGCCCGTGAGCACGCCGAGTACCCGCTCGAGGACGTCGACCTGCGGGCTCCCGTCTACTACCCGCCGTCGGTCCGCGACTTCTACGCGTTCGAGCGGCACGTAAAGACCGCGCGCGCGCTGCGAGGGCTGGAGATGGTGCCGGAGTGGTACGAGATCCCGGCCTTCTACTTCTCGAATCCGGCGGCGATCTTCGGCCCGGAGCAGGAGGTGCCGTACCCGGAGGGGACGGAGGAGCTGGACTACGAGCTCGAGGTCGCCGCCGTGATCGGCGCCGACGGGCAGATCGGCGGCTTCACCGTCATGAACGACTGGTCGGCGCGCGACCTGCAGCGGCCCGAGATGAAGGTCGGCCTCGGCCCGGCGAAGGGGAAGGATTTCGCAACGAGCCTCGGGCCGGTCCTCGTCACGCCCGACGAGCTCGGCGACTTCCGGCTGGAGATGGTCGCCCGCGTCAACGGCGAGGAGCGCTCGCGCGGGAATATGGGCGACATGTACCACTCGTGGGACGCGATCGTCGAGCACGCGGCTCGCAACACGAGGCTGCGGGCCGGGGACGTCCTCGGCTCCGGCACGGTTGGGACGGGGTGCATCCTCGAGCTCGGGGACGGCCGTTGGCTGCAGCCCGGGGACGTGGTCGAGCTCGAGGTCGAGGGGATCGGCGTGCTGCGCAACCGGGTCGGCGCCACAGCCGGTGGTTGACGCTCAGTCGGGCAGCGCGGGGCTTGAGAGGCCGTACGCCCAGCCGACCACCTCGGACGGGAGCGGCGCCGTCTCCTCGGTGATCTGGGCGGCCCGGCTCGCTGCGAACGACCCGGCGGTCAGGCCGCTCGAGGCGGCGCTGTTGCGCGTGACCCGGACGCGATAGCGCCCGCTCGTCGTCTGCCCGAGGACCTCCACCGAGACGCCCGCTGCTGCGTCCTCGAACCGGGCCACCTCTCCGGGGCCCTTGTCGAACGGCGCTTCGTACAGCGGCCCGCAGCGCCCGACGAGCTCCGGGTTCGAGTCGCGCTGGGCGGCGCGGACGCGGATCGGCCCTTCCCCGCTTCGGATGATGCCGCTGACCGAGTAGACGAGGACGCCGTCCTCGCAGAGCCGCTTGTCCTCGCCCAGCCGCTTCCGGGCCTCGATGACGAAGACGGAAGATGAGCCGGTCGGGACGACGACGGCCTTCAGCCCGTCCGGTCGCGCCGCGGGACTCAGCGTCGCAGTCAGCTCGCCGGGGCCGTTCATGCAGGTGAGCTCCGAGGGCTCGAGCCAGCCGAGCTTCCACTTGTGCCAGGCGAGGAGGTGCGCGCCCGGGAGGTTCCAGCTCATGATGTCCCAGCCTCCGGCGAAGCGGAACAGTGTCCAGTAGGTCGGATTCGGCACGTCGTAGAGGTCGGGCAGGCCGAGGATGTGCCCCGTCTCGTGGACGAGCACGTAAGCGCCGTACGCCGAGGGGGAGACGTCGCGGACGTCCTCGCCGAACGTGGCCCCGTAGCGAAGGTCGTTCCCGTCTGCCTTGACCCCGTCGCCCGCGAACGCGTGGAAGGCGGGCGAGCGCTCGAGGGCGGAGCCCCGCGACGCGACGACGTACACGATCGAGTACGGCGAGAAGTCGACCTCGCGGTTGGCCGCGGCCACCGCCTCTGCGATGTAGCTCCTCTGCTCCTCGAAGGTGACGCCGTCGCCGAGGCCGTAGCCCTTCGAGCCGTGCGACATCCGGTACCAGCGATGGACGGGCCTCACCTCGAGGGCGGCCCGGCCGGAGGACACTTCGCGGATCCATGTAGCGGCCGGCTTCACGAGCCGTTCGTAGAGCTGATGAGTCGACTCCGATGCGGGCCGGTCGCGGAAGTCCACGAACAGCATCACGGCCCGGAGAGTGCCCAGGCCTCTCAGCGAGAGCGCCGAGTTGAAGGTCGCCTCGTTCATCTCTGCGCCCGACGCGCCGAACATCCGCGGGGCGCACGCTGGCGGCCGCCGCTCGCCGACGTTGTCTTCGACGAGGTTCGGGTCGGACCTGCTCGCGCACTCGGCGGCGGCCGCGAGCAGGGCCTCCAGCCGTGCGTTCTGGCGCTGCACGTATCGCTTCTGGAGCCGTTTGCTGCGGTGGCTGCGGAAGAAGGCCCGGCGGCGCGCCAGCATCGTCTCGCGAAAGATGCGCAGCTCCTTTGCACGGCGCGCGCTGACGTCCGCGGTGCAGCTCTCAGCGCCTGAATCGGACGCGGCGGCCCGCGGCGGCGCAAGCGAGCACGCCGCGATCACGGCCAAAGCCGTGCAGACGAACACCGCCAGGGTTGAGGACTTCGCCGCATACATTTGCCGCACGGCCCCAATCGGCAGCGCCGCGACCGGGGACGACCCTCTCGCGAGTGTCCCTCGGAGGCAGTACTCCTATTCGGGCGTCGGGCGGAGCGGGCTGGCTGCGAGGGGCGGCAGTTATCCTTCGGCCATGCCGACCTACCAGCGGCGCGGCGAGGTTCCGCGCAAGCGTCACATCCAGTTCCGCGACAACGGCAGCCTTCTCACCGAGGAGGTCATGGGCCTCGAGGGCTTCTCGGGGAACGAGTCGATCCTCTACCACCTCATCTCACCTTGCCGCGTCAAGGAGCTGGGCGACTTCGAGCCGATCGAGCGCGAGGAGTGGGTCCCGGACGCGCACGCGCACCGGCACATGAAGACCGCGGGCATCGAGGAGGAAGGCGACGCCGTCTCGGGCCGGCGCCTGCTGATGTGGAACGACGACGT
>JBKPFP010000256.1:0-2152 GCA_046744435.1 Actinomycetota bacterium
ATCGAAGAGCAGCAGCCGCTCCCCGTCGTCGATCGCGTAGGACGACACGTTCTCGCTCCACGGCTCGGTCGCCTCCCACTCCGGATGCGGTGCCTCCCAGTGCCACAGGCCCGGACGCAACTCGCGCACGGCACGATGCTACTGAAACGCTGCGCGTTCCCAATGCACGCGATTACGCCGATTGATCTGAGCCTCGACTACGGTCCGGCCGTGTACGTCGCGTGCGCGAGCGTACTGCCGTCTGAGCACTTGTCGGGGATTAACTCAGTAGTCACGCCGAGGACTCTCGCCTGTCCAAAGATCAGGAGATCGGTGCCTCGCGTCCGCCCTTCACTTCGGCGCGCTCCCAGAGCGCAAGCAAGGAATTGGCGAGCCGTTCGGGCTCGATCCGGTGCGGGGGGGTCGAAGTGGTGGCGCTCGGCGAAGGTCTCGACCTCGAAATCCGGAAAGGTTCGATCCAGCCGCCCGGCGATCCGGGCGAAGTAGTCCGGGTTGCTACGCCCGCCCAGCGCGAAGTACACAGGTCGGTCGAACGCCCGAAGCGCGTCTGCATCGAAGTCAGCCCGGTCGAGCGCGTCGATGATCGCGCGCACCCCAGCGGGTCGCTTGCTCATCCATGGTGGAGGAGCGCCCTCGGGAGGCGGCGGCGGCTCCACGCCAGGCGCAAGCTGTAGCCGCACGAACGCGGCCATGTACTCGTCCGGAGGGAGCGACGCGAGTCCCTTGAACTGACGCATGAGTGCGTCCTCCTCGGGTGTCCTATCGCTCCCTGCCAAGGCTGGTTCGAGGAGCGCAACGCTCAGGAGCCTCTCGCCGTGCCCCGCCGTGACCGCGAGCGACACCGCGCCGCCGGCCGAGTAGCCGACGACATGGAACCGGCCGAAACCGTGAGCGTCAGCCTCCCGAAGAGTCCCCTCGACCTCGGTGTCGATCCCGAAGTCGGCAGGTGGCTCATCCGCTGCATAGATCTCGAGATCCTTGGCGACCGCATCGACCCGATCTCCGAGCCTCTCAAGCAACGGCGCGTATGCAAGCTTCGCGGGCAACACGCCACCGGGCAGCAACACGACCGGGTAGCGATTTGACACACCCCGAGCTTACGTCGCAGGACCAAAAGGGCTCAAATGACTCTCACGCAATCCGGGATAAAGACAAGTCTGTAGTCGCCGAATCGATCCGCTAGGCAGATAGTGCGCTCACATGCGCAAGTGCGCGGGATTGTCCCCCGAGCTATTGGCAGTCCGAGAGTGGTGAGGCGCCGTCGACGGCCATCCGCGGGGTGAGGCAGGCAACGACGTACCCGTCGCTGTCGAGCCCGACGAGCTTATTGATGAAGCTGCGCTCGTTGTGGGTGCCTACACGGGGCAGGGGTACTGGGATGGTTGCCGGCAGTTGCGCCGCATAGAAGCGGACGACCCGAGCGATGCCGGCCCGCTGAACGTCGGCAGCCGGAGAACCTCGCCTGTACCGAACTCGATCTCGACCGTCGATGCTTTGTCGATCACGGGCCCCGTGATGTAGGCCGGAAGCTCGGTGCCGGCCGCGCCGCTCAAGAACGTGATCGTCATCTTGGATGACCCTTCTATTTCGACGGTGGGGACGCCGACGAACGGTGCGCAGCTCGTCGCGCCGCCGGAGCCGTCTGCGTTTGAGCCTGCGGGTGTCACGGAGAAACAGAGAGGCCGACTGTGCCGGAGGGATAGGCAGTCAATTGCCAGGGGTGCCCCGACCACTCGCCTTCCTTCACGACATTTGGCGCGCTTACCGGAGCGGGACCGTGATCCTGAAAAAACCACCAGTCGCTCGCCGCACCGAGGGCCGCAAGCGGAACGAGCGCGGCGGCAAGAAGAGCAAGCGCAACAATCAGACGGCGCTTCGTCGGCAAACGGAGCCGGCCAGCGCGCATAACTTGAGCGTAGCTCTATCCTGCGAACGCACCTTGTCGCGCTGGATGGGTCGCCCGTTCGCCTGCTCGAGCGTACTCTCGCGCCAGAGCGCAGTCGGGGGTAAACGCGGCTCTGTAGTTACTGACTTGCCTCTCGCAGTGCCGGGTTACGCTGCCCGCACGAGAGTCAAGGAGACCCCATGACGGACTACATCGTCAAGCCGCTCGATGCGAATAGCTGGGACGCATTCGCGCGCCTCGTCGAGC
>JBKPFP010000380.1:0-1643 GCA_046744435.1 Actinomycetota bacterium
CATGAAGTCCACCTGGGTGTCGACGTCCCAGAGGACCTTCACGGCAACCGCCGGACGATCAGACGCTCCCGTGGGCCGGTACTGCGGCGAACGCAGAAGCGCAGGGTATTCCTTGCGCGGCGCGACCGCGATCCAGCCGACCGGCTCGGCTCCGTCGTTGGCGAGCAGGCCGGGCTCGCGCCCGGCGCGGACGAGGGCGCCCATCGCGCGCTTGCTGGGAGTGCCGTGTCCCAGCGACCGGTCGCGCCAGAACATGCCCACCACCCGTAGGCGGGCGTGTGGCGGTGGCCACCGCGCGGGCCACGCCGCTCGAACAGGGCAACCATGTCGTCCCAGCGGTCGGGCATCGCAGGGTGCACCTGGAACGGCATTGCTACTCGACGAGCTCGAGGCGGATGTTCGAGTGAAAGCGCCGGCCCACCTTCGCCGCGGGGCGGCCGTCGCTGAGCACGATGTCGGCCGTGAAGTCGTTCGCGCCGCGGATGAGCGACGAGCCGACGCCATACGCGTCGACGGGCACGCCCTGCCGCTCGAACTCCTCGATCTTCTCGACCGTGAAGCCGCCCGAGACGACGATCTTCACGTCCTCGAAGCCGTCCCGGTCGAGCGCGTCGCGCACCTTGCGCACGAGCTGCTCGTTGACCCCGGTCGGCTTGAAGTCGCCCATCTCGTCCCAGAGCGAGCGGTCGACGAGATTTTCCGAGGTGTCGAGGCGGACGCCCCAGAGCCTCGGGCCGAGCGCGCGCGCGACCTCGAGCGCCGTCCGCACGGAGTCGTTTTCGAAGTCGACGAGCACGGTCACGTTGAGGTCTTCGGGCGCCCACTCGGCGAACCTCGTCGCGGCGAGGACCGTGTTGCCGCCGTACGAGGCGATCAGCGAGTGCGGGACCGTCCCGACGCCCTTGCCGCCCCACCACGACGCCTGCTCGTCGGTGGTGACGCCGATCGGCGCGCCGACGATACGCCCGGCGATGTACGCGGCGTAGCCGTCTCCGGTCTGCACCCGGTGGTGATCGTGGCGGGCGGGCATGAAGATGATGGATTTGCCGTTCGCGGCCTCGAGCACGCGCACGACGTTCGTCGTGATCAGGGTGCGCCGGGAGAGCACGCCGAGGTAGGCGGTCTCGAGGTGCGCGAAGGTCGTGTAGTCGCCCTCGATCAGCAATACCGACTCGTACGGCTCGATCCGGTCGCCGTCGTAGAGCGCGTGCACGGTCAGCGCATCCCAGTCGTGCGAGCAGAGCCGGACGATCGCGAGGGCCTCGTCCATGCCGCCGAGGTACGCGTTCTTCTTCTGGAAGACCTGCATGACGACCCGCGCGTGGCGCCCGTCGCGGAGGAGAGCGGCGCGGGCGTGGTTGAAGTAGGCGTCGGTGTAGTAGCCGTCCCGCATCTTTTCGACCGGGAGGTCGAAGACCTCGGGCGGGAGGCGCCTGGTCGTGACCCGCTCAGTCGTCGCCATGCTGCTCGAGCTCGAGGCAGGCGGCGAGGGCCGCCTCGGCCACCTCGAGCTGCTCCGGGGTCGGCTCCGCGGTGGCCAGCCGATGCTGGAGCTCGTGGCCCGGCTTCGCCAGCGCCTTCGAGACCGGGTGCTCCGGGTTCCGCACCATCCACGAGAAGATCTCGGTCGAGGCGGCGAGCGC
>JBKPFP010000188.1:0-5214 GCA_046744435.1 Actinomycetota bacterium
GGTCCCGGTGTCGAACGTGATCCGGTACGTGCCCGTCGTCAGCTCGCCCTCGTTCAGCGGCCCGCTCGGGATGCTCACTGCGACTTCCGAGTAGTCCGCGGTCTCCTCGCAATACTCGAGACGCGCCTCGAGCGCACGGGAGTCGCCGCCCTCAAGAATCAGAATCGTTCCTTTGATCGTGTCGCCCGGCGCGTAGCCCTCACGATCGAGCTCGAGCTGAAACCGAGGGCTCACGGGCGAACGGAGAATTCACTCCTCGCCTGTGCGTCGAGCCCACGGGTCTTCCGCCCACGGGCCACGACCTCCCACTTGAAGGAGAGGCACTCGCCTCTGTACGAGAAAGGCGCGTCTGACGGGATCGTGATCCGAAGGCTTTGCGTACCCGAGACGCTCTCGATTTGGCTCCAGGTCTCGTGCGCGACCTCGTCGGACGTCGACCGCGACAGAGAGGTAGAGCCGTTCGCCTCATGTGTCGTTTCCTGCTCGTCGTAGTACTCGGTACAGACGACTCCGACCTCGAGGTCGCCTAGCCTCCGCGCGTCGGCGATCGTCACGAGCGCCTCGACTTCCCCGCCGCGCCGCGCGGGTTGATCACCCGTCGCTACCTCGAGGCCACGGGTGAGCCTTCTGCGAAGGAAGTCGAGGGGGTGAACCTCACGCCCTTTGCCTAGCGAGAAGCCAAAGCCCATCCCGTCCCGACTCTACGCCTGTCCACCTATCCTCACAACTCGTGGATCAGCGGCTCAGCCTCGTCACGCTCGGCGTCGCAGACCTCGCGCGGGCACGGGCGTTCTACGAAGGGCTCGGGTGGCAGACCCGCGCCGAGCCGGACGACGACGTCGTCTTCTTCCAGGCCGGCTGCATGATCGTCGCCCTCTGGCCGCGGGACCTGCTCGCAGAGGACACGGTCGTCGAGGACAACGGCGGCTGGGGCGGGATCACGCTGGCCTACACCGCCCGCTCGCCGGAAGAGGTGGACGAGGTTGTCGCCCAGGCCGAGGCCGCGGGCGCGAGGATCGGCCGCCCGCCGGCTGAGACCTTCTGGGGCGGCTACTCGGGCGTCTTCCTGGATCCCGACGGCCATCCGTGGGAGGTCGCGCACAACCCGCGGTGGACGATCGAAGCCGACGGCTCGGTCAAGCTCCCGTCGTAAGAGGGGACGTTCACGGGGTCAGACCCTGTTAAGAGCGGCGGCCCCTGTTTTCGGCTTCAACCGGAGCAGACGTGGGCAGCCCCCCTTTAACGGGGTCAGACCCTGTTAAGAGCCGGCGGATAGGCTCGCGCCTCGTGGAACCCGAGCAGCTCCTCAACGTCTGGGACTACGAGCGCGCCGCAGAGGAGAAGCTCGACCCCGCCGCGTTCGGCTACTTCGCCGGCGGCGCGAACGACGAGTGGACGCTGTTCGAGAACCTCGAGGCGTTCAGCCGCTGGGTGCTGCGCCCGCGCGTGCTCGTCGACGTCTCGAGCGTGACCACGTCCACGACCGTCCTCGGCACGGAGGTCAGCTTCCCGGTGCTCGTCGCCCCGATGGCCTTCCAGGGCCTCGCGCACGCGGACGGCGAGAAGGCGATGGCCAGCGGCGCCGCCGCGGCCGGGACGATCATGTGCCTCTCGACGCTGTCGACGGTGAGCATCGAGCAGTGCGCCGACGCCGCTCCGGGCGCGGCGCGCTGGTTCCAGCTCTACTGGGGCCCGGACCGCACGCAGGTGCAGGACCTCGTCCAGCGGGCCGCTGCGGCCGGCTACCGCGCGATCCTCGTCACCGTCGACCTGCCGGAGGTCGGCCGCCGCGAGCGTGACCTCCGCACCGGCTTCGAGGCGCCGGTGCAGCTCGCCGAGGTCTCGGACAGCTCGCTGACCTGGCGCGACCTCGAGTGGCTGCGCGAGCACACGTCGCTGCCGCTGCTTGTCAAAGGCGTCCTCACCGCCGAGGACGCGACGCTCGCCTGCGAAGCCGGCGTCGAGGGGCTCGTCGTCTCGAACCACGGCGGCCGGCAGCTCGACGGCGTCGCGGCCACGCTGGACGCACTGCCCGAGGTGGTCGAGGCCGTCGGCGGCCGGGCCGAGGTGCTCCTGGACGGCGGCGTCCGCCGCGGCACGGACGTCGTCAAGGCGCTCGCGCTCGGCGCGAGGGCGGTGCTCGCCGGCCGCGCGCCGCTCTGGGGCCTGGCCGTCGGCGGCGCCGAGGGCGTCGAGCGCGTCCTGGCCCTGCTCAGCGAGGAGTTCGAGCTCGCGCTCGCCCTCTGCGGGTGTGCCTCGCCGGCCGAGGTCACGCGGGCCCATGTCACCACCGCAGCGGGATCGCGCTTGCCGTCGGGCCTTCGGCGAGGCGTATCGTCCAGGCGATGGCCGAGCACCTGAGCCCGACGCTGAAGGCGGTCAGCGACGCCGTCCTCGCCGTCGCGGCCGAGCTGTCCGTCGAGGAGGTGCTGCAACGGCTCGTTCACAGCGCCCGCGAGCTGGCCGGCGCGCGTTACGCGGCCCTCGGACTGCCCGACGGCGACGGCGGCTTTCGTCGCTTTCTTACCTCGGGCATGAGCGAAAGGTTGGTTGCCTCACTCGGCCCGCTGCCAAGGCAGCACGGCGTGCTCGGGGCAATGCTCGAGACCAAAGAGGCGCATCGGACGCGCGACGTCCACGAGCACCCGCGCTTCCGAGGCTGGTGGCCGGCGGGCCACCCCGACATGCGCTCCTTCCTCGGCGTGCCGATCGTCGCGCCTGAGGGTGTGATCGGCGCCTTTTACCTGACGGAGAAGGTCGACGCGCCGGACTTCAGCGACGAGGACGAGCAGCTGATCGGGCTGCTGGCCGCGCACGCCGCGATCGCGATCACGAACGCGCGCCTCTACGAGCAGAGCCGCGAGCTCTCGATCGTCGCCGAGCGGAACCGGCTCGCGCTCGACCTCCACGACGCCGTCAGCCAGAAGCTCTTCGGGGTGGTCCTCAACGCCGAGGCGGCGAGCACCCTGCTCGACCGGGACCCGCAGGCGGCGCGTGCCCAGGTCGCGAGGCTCCGAGAGCAGGCACAGGAAGCACTCGACGAGCTTCGCTCCCTCGTCTTCGAGCTGCGCCCGCCTGACCTCGGGAAGGACGGGATCTGCGGCGCGCTGCGCAAGCACGTCGAGCTGCTCCGTCGCTTGCAGCAGCGAGAGATCGAGCTCGACGTGGCGGACGACGTGCCCGCCGACGAAAGCCGGGACCCCGAAGTGCTGCGGATCGCCCAGGAAGCGCTGCAGAACGCCCTCAGACACGCGGACGCGCAGCACATCGTCGTCAGGCTGCGCGCCGTGGACGGGCTGCTGTCGCTCGCGGTCGCGGACGATGGCGTCGGCTTCGAGCCCGGCGCCGCCAGCCTGCGCTCCCGGCGGCTCGGCCTGACGTCGATGGAGGAGCGGGCCGCAAGGCTCGGCGGCAAGCTCCGCATCCGATCAACTCCGGGGGCAGGCACAACGGTCACGCTGGAGGTCGGCGACGGCTGAGCCCATTCGCGTCGTCGTGGTCGACGACCACGCGGTCGTCCGTGAAGGTCTGCGCCGCTTCCTCGACCTGCAGGACGGCATCGAGGTGGTCGGCGAGGCGGCCGACGGCGACGAAGCGCTCGAGGCGGCTGAGCGACTGCGCCCCGACGTCGTCCTCATGGACTTGGTCATGCCGCGGGTCGACGGAGTCACGGCGATGCGCGCGTTGCGTGAGCGCCTCCCGCGCACGCGGGTCATTGTCCTCACGAGCTTCCTTGACGACGACAAGCTGCTGCCTGCGCTGCGTGCCGGTGCCGCCGGCTACCTGCTGAAGAACGCCGCGCCGCAGGAGATTGCCAGAGCGGTCCGCGCGGCCCACGCCGGCGAGGCGCTCCTCGACACGGTCGTCGGCGCGCGAGTCGTCGAGGCGCTGGCGAGCGGGGACGAGGAGCCCCTCGACCGGCTGACCCCGCGCGAGCGCGAGGTGTTGCAGCTCATCGGTCGCGGCTTCCCGAACAAGCAGATCGCCCGCGAGCTCGACGTCTCCGAGCGAACCGTCAAGACGCACGTCGGCCACGTGCTCGCGAAGCTCGGCGTCGCCGACCGCACGCAGGCGGCTGTCATCGCCGTGCGCGCCGGGCTCCTCGACCGCAGGTCCTAGTACCAATTGCCCCTGGCGGCTCATACCGGACTGCTCGTACGGTGGCGCCATGCCCGTCGGCATCGTCACCGGAGCGTCCCGCGGCCTCGGTCTCGCGCTCACCCGTACGCTCGTCGAGCGCGACTGGCGCCTAGTGGTCGACGCGCGCGGAGCTGACGCGCTCGAACATGCGGTCGCCGGCCTGGAAGGTGTGATCGCGATCCCCGGTGACGTTGCCGACCCGGCGCACCGCCGTGCGCTCGTGGAGGCGGCCGGCGACCGAATCGACCTGCTCGTCAACAACGCCGGCCTCCTCGGCCCGAGCCCGCAACCGGCGCTTGCGGCCTATCCGCTTGCGGAGCTGGCGCGCGTGTACGACGTCAACGTCTTCGCGTCGCTCGGACTCGTGCAGGAGGCGCTGCCGCGACTCGCGCCGGGCGCCGCGATCCTGGACATCACCTCGGATGCGGCGGTTGAGCCGTACGAGGGCTGGGGCGGGTACGGCTCCTCGAAAGCGGCGCTCGAGCAGCTGACGGCGATCCTCGCCGCCGAGCAACCGCAGCTCCGCGTCTTCGCCGTCGACCCGGGCGACATGCGCACCCAGACGTACCAGGACGCATTCCCGGCCGAGGACATCTCGCATCTGCCGCCACCGGAGGAGTGCGTGCCCGGCCTCCTCGCGCTGATCGAGGGCTCGCTTCCGAGCGGCCGCTACCGGGCGCGCGACCTCGTGGCGGTCGAGGCGTGAGCGCGCTCGAGCTCCCTGAGCGGCTGGAGGCACACGAGCCGCCGGAGGTGCGGGGGGTCGGACGCGACGACGTCGCCATGCTCGTCGCCACTCGACACGACCTCGAGCTCGTCCACTCCCGGTTTCGTGAGCTACCGCGATTCCTGCAGGCGGGCGACCTCCTGGTCGTCAACACTTCGGCGACCATTCCGGCCGCGCTCGAGGCGCGTCTCGACGGGCGCCGTATAGAGCTGCGGCTCTCGACGCCTTCGCGAGACGGGACATGGCTCGTCGAGCTACGAACGAGTGACCTGCTGCCCCACCCGCGTCCACCGGTGGGCGCCTTCGTCGACCTCCCAGGCGGTGCCCGCGCCGAGCTGCTCGCGCGC
>JBKPFP010000107.1:0-2543 GCA_046744435.1 Actinomycetota bacterium
CGACAGTGATCAGCGAGTCGCCGGACGAGGAGTCACATCAGGCGATCCGGACCGCGCTCTCTTCGGGCACCGCGCCGGCGCGAAGCTCGGCGAGACGCTCTTCGAAGGCAACGACGTCGTCCACCCGCCCGCGCTCCTCGAGGAACTGAATGATCGCCTTCAGCGGCTCTGCGAGGTAGCGCGTGTACTCGCTCCGCTCGAGGATCTCGATCGCCTCGCGGAAAAGCGACTCGGCCTCGTCGTCACGCCCCTGGGCCGCCCGCACCAACGCGAGCGTTTTGCGGGTCGTGGACTGCGAGCTGACGTCCTGCGGGCCTACCGTCTCAACGGCCTTGAGCGCATAGACCTCGGCGGCGTCGATCTTCCCCTGTTGGAGCAGGATCTCCGCCAGGCTCCGCTGGACCTCGCAGAGCGTGCCCCGGTCCTCGATCGGCTTGAGGATCCCGATCGCCTCGCGGAGGAGCCGTTCGGCCTCGGCAATCTCGCCGCGTCTCGCGACCAGGCGTCCGATGACCATGATCGAGCGCGCAAGGTTCGTCGCAGCTCCGACCTCGGCAAAGAGGTCGCGGGCCCGTCCGAACTCGGCCAGTGCCTCCTCGTGGAGGCCACGGAAGGAGTAGAGCTCTCCCAATTCCTTGAACGCGCGCCCCTTGGCAGTCAGTGAGCCGCTCTCTTCCGCGAGCACCAGCGCTTCTGCGATCACAGGCTCCGCGCGCTCGCTTTCCCGGCGGGCGACGTAGATGCCTGCGAGGTCGAGCAGCGCGTCGGCCTCGAGGTCTTGGCGCTCGAGCCGGCGGGCGATCTCGAGCTCCTCCTCCGCGTAGGCCTCCGCCTCGCGCAGTCGCCCGCGCCACCAAGCGGCGCTTTCGAGAATCGCGACCGCGTCGATCCGGCTCTCGTCGTCCTTCGAGACTTCGAGTGCCTTCTCGGCCAGCTGCTCGGCCCGGCCGACGTCGCCCTCGCGTTGCAGCGCGACATGCGCGAGAGCCGTCAGCGCTCGCGCCTCGAGTCCCTTGTCGCCTACCTCGCGGGCGCCCAGGAGCACGTCCTCCATCTCGCTCGACACGACCGGGAACTCGCTCATCCGCCAGGCAGCCCGAGCGGCCTGGTAGCGGCGCTCGAGTGTCGGCTCGAGCTCGACCGACCGGTGGAGCAAGCGTCGGGCGGTCGCGTTCGCCTCCCGGGCGAGCGCGCGCTTCCCGGCCCGCTCCAGCGCGTCGGCCGCCTCCTCGGCGAGCTCGGCCGGCGGCGCACCGTCGAGCTCCGCAAGGAGCGCGCTCGCCTGGTCGAGGTGGTAGGCGCGAACCTCGAGCATCTCCTCACGCGCCCGGTCGCCCAGCCACTCGGCGAACCGCCGATGGTGGCGTGCCCGGGCCGTCTTCGACAGCCCGCCGTAGGCGATTTCGCGAATGAGAACGTGCTTGAAGCGGTACGCGTCCTCACCGCTGATCGTCGAGCGCGGCTCGGTCAGGACGAACTCTCGCAGGAGCAGGTCGTCGAGCAGCGGCGCGAGGTCGCTGTCCGCGTCGCTGCCGAGATACTCTACGGCCCCGGCCCAGAAGGTGCGGCCGATCACAGCCGCGCGCTGGAGCACCGACTTTTCGCCGGGCGGCAGATGGTCGATCCGTGCGGCGATCAGCGCCTGCAGCGTGTCCGGGATCCGCTCAACTGCCGAGCCGTTCGTCTCCACGTTCGCTTCCGAGAGCATCCGGAGCGTCTCCTCGACGAACAGCGGATTGCCCTCGGTCTTCTCGAACAGCGTCGTCCGCGCCGCCGCCGGCAACTCGTCGTCGACGAGCAGCGCCTCGATCAGCGCCTCGCTATCGGCCGCGCCCAGCGGCTCGAGCTCGATCGCGGTCGCGCGCACCCTGCCGCCGCCCCAGCCGGGCCGGATGTCGAGCAGCTCCGGTCGCGCAAGGCAGAGCAGTAGCAACGGGACGTTGCGCACCCAGGTTCCAAGGTGCTCGACCAGTTCCAGCAGCGGCTCCTCGGCCCAATGAATGTCTTCGAAGACGAGCACTAGCGGCTGAGGCTCCGCCAGCTTCTCTGCCCATGCTCGCGCGGCCCAGGCGATCTCCTGCTGGTTGTGCTCGGCCTGCACGGCCTCGAGGACGCCCGTAGCGAGCCCCATCAGGTCGGCGACGGCTTCGTCGGGGCAGCAGTCGCGCAGCTTCTCGATCGCCTCGTCGAGCGGATCGTCGTCCGCGATGCCGGCTGCGATCTTGATCATGTCGGCGAGCGCGGAGTACGTCACACCTTCGCCGTAGGGCAGCGCCCGGCCGAAGAGGATGGTCGCCGATTCCAATCCGTCGATGAACTCCCTCGCCAGGCGGCTCTTCCCGACGCCCGGCTCCCCGTAGATCGTGAACAGGTGCGCGCGGCGGTCGCGAACAGCTCGTGCGTAGGTGTTCTCGAGCAGCTCGAGCTCGGCGTCTCTGCCGACGAGCGGAGCCGAGAACTTCCGTGTCGCCTCGAACCGCGTCGTGCCGAGGACGCGCCAGGTCCAGACGGGCTCGGCCAAGCCCCTGGCCTCGACCGGGCCC
>JBKPFP010000048.1:0-1660 GCA_046744435.1 Actinomycetota bacterium
GAGTTACCAGGGAGGATGCGTGCGCATGGGATTCAGTCTACTTCGCTCCTCGTTGGTTACAGCAAGGCTCACGACCAGGAAAGGAGCAGTCGATGACGGACACCAGTCGAGAACCGCAAGCGCCGACCCCGGATCCCGCGCTCCAGCGTCTCGACCGTTTGGTCGGCACGTGGACTCTGACAGGCAACCTCGTCGGCTCGGACGAGGAGAGCATCTCCGGCGAGATCACGTTTCAGTGGCTGGAGGGCGGCTTCTTCCTGCAGCAGGACGCGTCGATCGAGTTCGCCGGCATGTTTCAGGTCAAGGCTCGTGAGCTGATCGGCTATGACCCCGAGAGCGGGGCGTTCGCCTCCTACGTCTACTCCAACTTCTCGCCCGAGCCCCTTCCCTACAAGTGGGACCTGCGGGACGACACCCTGACCATCTCCGTGTCATACGGCCCCCTGGATGCGAGCTTCGAGGGAAAGTTCAGCGACGACGACAACTTTTCGGGTGGCTGGCGACCGAGCCCCGGCGCGGACGAGACGATCAACATCCCTTATGACGTGAGGGGCTCGCGGGTGAAGTAGCGAGGCGTCTCGATCGAGGTGTCCTTTGGGCCGTCGCCCGTTCGTCTCAGAGGCGACCATTCCCACAAGGAGGAACCCGTGAAGTACCTGCTTCTCATCCATCAGGGCACCACCCCGCTCCCGGGCACGCCGGAGTGGGACAGCCTCTCCGAGGAAGAGCAGAACGCCGTCTACCGCGACTACCAGGCGGTCAACCAGACCCCCGGCGTCACGCCCGGCCTCTGGCTCGACTCGCCGGAGATGGCGACCACCGTGCGCGTCGAGGACGGCAACACGCTGACCACCGACGGGCCGTTCGTCGCCGTCAAGGAAGCGCTCGGCGGTTACCTCGTCTACGAGGCCGAGAACGTCGACGCGGCGATCGAGCTCGCGGCGCTGATTCCCGCCTCCCGCCTCGGCGGCGCCGTCGAGGTGCGCCCGATCAAGGAGGGGTAAATCCTCGACCAGGTCTTCCGCGACGAGTGGGGCCGCGTCCTCGCCAACCTGATCGGTTTCCTCGGCGACTTCGACCTCGCCGAGGAAGCCGCTCAGGAAGCGTTCGCCATCGCCGCCGAGCGCTGGCCGCGCGACGGGACACCCGACAACCCGCGCGCCTGGCTCGTGACCACTGCGCGCAACCGCGCGAGTGACCGCATCCGCCGGGAGCGCACGCTCGCGGAGAAGACGCGCCTACTGGACGTGCCGGAACCGAGGGAGGACGACGTGGACGAGAAGACGATCCCCGACGAGCGCCTCGAGCTGATCTTCACCTGCTGTCATCCAGCCCTCGCGCTCGAGGCTCAGGTCCCGCTCACGCTGCGGACGCTCGGCGGGCTGACGACGGACGAGATCGCCCGCGCCTTCCTCGTCCCCGAGCCGACGATGGCCAAGCGCCTCGTGCGCGCGAAGCGGAAGATCAAGGCCGCCGGGATCCCGTTCCGCGTCCCGCCCGACCACCTGCTGCCCGACCGACTCGCCGCGGTGCGTGCGGTCGTGTACCTGATCTTCAACGCGGGTTACGGCGGCCGCGGCGAGCTCGGCGGCTACTACCTGATCGAGGCCGAGTCGCTCGACGACGCGATCCAGTGGGCGGCGAAGCTGCCGGGCTCGCA
>JBKPFP010000200.1:0-9907 GCA_046744435.1 Actinomycetota bacterium
CGCGCCCTGCACACGACCGTGATCGGCCCCGAGGGGCGGCCGCTGGAGATCCAGGTGCGGACGCGCGAGATGCACGAGGAGGCCGAGTTCGGGATCGCGGCGCACTGGCTCTACAAGCGCGGCGGCGCCAAGCGGCCGGCCGACCAGGAGTGGCTCGAGTGGGTCAAGCACCTGATGGACTGGCAGGAAGACGAGACCGACCCGCGCGAGTTCATCAAGAGCTTCCGCACCGACCTCTTCGACGACGAGGTCTACGTCTTCACGCCGCAGGGCGAGGTGAAGACGCTGCCGGCCGGCTCGACGCCGATCGACTTCGCGTACGCCGTGCACACCGACGTCGGGCACCGCACCGTGGGCGCCAAGGTCAACGGGCGGATCGTGCCGCTCCACTACGCGTTGCGCAGCGGCGAGTTCGTCGAGATCCTGACGTCGAAGGGCGGGCGCGGCCCGTCGCGGGACTGGCTCAACCTGGCCCGCTCCTCCCGTGCGCGCAACAAGATCCGCGCCTGGTTCTCGCGCGAGACGCGGGAGGACACCGAACAGAAGGGCCGCGAGGCGCTCGAGCAGGCGCTGAAGGCGCAGAAGCTCCCCTACCGCAAGCTCGCCGGGTCGGCGGTGCTAGCGCAGGTGATCCGCGAGACGGGCTTCAAGAAGGCCGAGGACTTCTACCTCGCGCTCGGTTCCGGGAAGCTCTCGTCGGCGCAGATCGTCAAGAAGGTCCTGCAGCGGCTGAAGACGTCGGAGGTCGCGCCGCCGGAGACCGTGCCGCTCAAGCCGAAGGCGAAGCCGTCCGGCAGCGACGAGCTCGGCATCAACGTTCACGGCCTCGACGACGTGCTCGTGCGGCTCGCCAAGTGCTGCACGCCCGTCCCGAGCGACGAGATCGTCGGCTACATCTCGCTCGGCAAGGGCATCACGATTCACCGCAAGGACTGCCCGAACGTGAAGACCCTGATGCGGAACCCGGAGCGCTTCACGCAGGTCGACTGGGACGGCGCGACGACGAAGAGCTTCCTCGTCCAGATTGCTGTCGACGCCTGGGATCGGCCGCGGCTCCTTGAGGACGTGGCCCGAACCTTCGCCGAGCACGGCGCGAACATCGTCTCGTACGGCGGCACCGTCGAGGACCAGCTGGCGAAGAACTGGTACACGGCCGAGCTCGGCGACGTGAAGGCGCTGCGGACGCTGCTCACCTCGCTGCGCAACGTCGAGGCGGTCTTCGACGCTTATAGAGTCACGCCGTCGTAGCGACTCCGACACACGTTCCCGATCTCGTGCACCGCGCCGCGGCTCTCGCCACGGCGATGCGGTTCGAGCGCTCGTCGATTCCCGAGGTCGGCCGGCTGTTGGCGGCTCTGGCCGCGCAGCGGCCGCGCGGGCGCGTCGCGGAGATCGGCACGGGCTGCGGCGTGGGCGCGGCCTGGATCGCGAGTGTGCTCGAGCCCGGGGCCTCGCTCGTCACCGTCGAGACGGACGAGGGTCAGGCCGGCGCGGTCGAGAGGCTCTTCTCCGAGCTGCCGAACGTCCGCGTCCTGCAGGGCGACTGGCACGAGCTGCTGCCACCCGAGGGCCCGTTCGACCTGCTCTTCTTCGACGGCGGCCACTGGAAGAGCGGCGACGTGGCGGCCGAGAGCGAGCAGGCGCTCGAGCTGGTCGCCCCGGGCGGGGCCGTCCTGATCGACGACCTCACGCCCGAGGGCCTCTGGCCCGCGGACTGGGAGGGCACGCCCGACCCGGTGCGCGAGTTCTGGCTCCGCGACCCTCGTCTGGCGGCCGCAGAGCTGCTCACGACGCCGCAGACGGCGGCGATCCTGGCGGTCCGCCGCTCCGAGTGAAGCTGATCGCAGCCGGCCGCGCGTCCGAGATCTTGGACCTCGGCGACGGCCGCGTTCTCCGGCGCTTCCGAGCTGGGGGCGATTCCGAGCGCGAGGCACTCGCAATGGGGCACGCGCGCAGCCATGGGTATCCGGTGCCGCGCGTCTGGGAAGTCAGCCCGGACGCACTCGTGCTCGACCGTATCGACGGGCCGACGATGCTCGACGACCTCCGGCGACGGCCTTGGTCCCTGCGCGGGCACGCACGGCTGCTGGCGCAGCTGCACGGGCGTCTGCACGAGATCCCCGCACCTGAAGGGCTGCCCGCCGCGGGCCCAGGAGATCGTCTGCTGCACCTCGATCTGCACCCGGACAACGTCATCTTCTCGCCGGCCGGCCCCGTCGTCATCGACTGGACGAACGCCCGTCGCGGCGAGCCCGCCCTCGACGTGGCGCTCACGTGGGTGATCGCAGCGACGAGCGCGGGCCTGCGCGGCCGGCTGTTCGTCCGCTCGTTCGTCGGGCATTTCGATCGCGCCGAGCTCCTGCGGGCGCTCCCGGCCGCCGCCGAGCTGCGCATCGGCGACGTGAACGTCAGCGAGCACGAGCGGCAGGCGGTCCGGGGGTTCCTAGCGCGGGAGGCGCCCTAAGCCGCGAAGAAGAACTGCTTCCAGGCCGTCCACCAGTCGTCGGCCCGCGTTGAGATCGTCCGGTCGTCCACGAGCTCGATCCCGGGCTGGAAGCGAAGCTTCTGCGGGATCTCCGTCGACTTGTACTCGACTCTGACCTCGCAGGGCCTGCCCGGGTCGTAGGGCGCGACTGCGTTCAGGTCCGCGAGCGCGCTCCTTGCGCTCTCCTCGATCAGTTGCCGCGCGCGAAGGGGAGGGAGCATCCTGGCGCTCAGGGCGCCTATGCCCTGCTTCACCGAGACCGTCGTCAAGCCGGCTCCGAGGAGCGCGGTCGCCTCGCGGCAGACTGCGTCGTCGCCCGTCACGAGGAGGACCGGGCAGTCCCAGTGCCCGCAGAGGGCTGCGTTGATGCCCGTCTCCCCGACGAGCGTGCCGTTGAACCAGAGGTTGTGCCAGTCGCGGCTCGACACCGTGTGGTTGAGGACGCCGTCGCCCGTCCCGGATCTCGCGTGCATGCCGACCAAGAGCGCGCCGTCACAGCCCTCCTCGAGGAAGCCCGTGTAACCGGTCCACTCGTCCTGGACGACGTACTCGCAGTCAAGATCGAGGTCCTCGGGGATGAGCGAGTTGAACGTGTATCCCTCTCCGGCGCCGTGGCAGTCCATGACGACGATCTCGGTCGCCCCGGCCGCCTTGGCGCCGCGCACCGCCGCGTTGATCTCCTCGGTGTAGAGCTTGCGGCCCTCCTCGAACATGTCCTTGCCGGCGACAACCTGGGCGTCCTTGACGATGCCGCCGACGCCCTCCATGTCGCTGATCACGTGCACGCGCATGGCGCACTTATAGAAGATCGCTCGACCTAGGGATCATCCCTCGAACATGCGGGGTAGCTCGGATGGGGGATGGCACATTCCCGCGGGTCCACCTACAACGAGTACAGGGGGAGAGGGCAAGCCTGCGGCGCCCGGCCGTCGCCCGAGGACTCGACGGCTGGGCTGCCCAGGCGCCTACGTTCAGGAGGTTCAGGGCGTCCAGCGCTCGCCGCCGGTGTCCCAGCCGACGAGGCAGTGCGGCGAGATGAGTCTCGCGACCCGCTCGAGGAACTCGCGATCGGCCTCGGCGAAAGCGGCCGGCTCGTCCGAGTCGATGTCGATCTCGCCGACGACGCGTCCCTCGAACGAGATCGGCACCACGATCTCCGAGCGGGTCGACGGGAAGCACGCGAGGTAGCGCGGGTCAGCTTCGACGTCGTCGACGATCTCGGTTCGTGCGCTCGCTGCGGCCGCCCCGCATATGCCCTGGCCGACCGGGATGCGCACGTGCTCGGTCGCCTCCGGGCCGCGCCACGGGCCGAGCACGAGGTCGTCGCCCTCGACGAGGTAGATGCCGACCCACGAGTAGTGCTCGAAGCGGTCGTGCAGGAAGGAGACCACCTCGCGGAGGACGTCGTCGGCGTCCCCGCCGCGCTCGAGGATGCCGTCGAGCTCCTCGAGGGCGCCGCTGAACTCGCTCACGCCTCGCAATCGTCGCCCTCGAAGGCCCTGATGCGTTCGCGGATCGAGTCCGGGATCGGCCGCGCCTTGCGCTCGGTTAGATCGACGAGCACGAGCGTCTGGTGTGCCGTGACCATCAGCAGGTCGTCGTCGACCCGGTAGGCGGCCATCTCGTACGTCCCGCTCGTGCGCCCGACGCGCGTCACGCGGATGAAGACTTCGAGCAGGTCGTCGAAGCGGGCCGGAGCGTGGTACTCGATGTCGGAAGCGCGCATGACAAATGCTCCTGCGACCTCCTCCTCGAGCAGGTCGAGATGGCGGAGGTACTCCACGCGCGCCATGTCGAAGTAGGGCAGGTAGCGGCCGTAGTAGACGATGCCCTGGGCGTCGGTGTCCGAGAAGCCGACGCGGGTGAACGCGGAGTATTTGAACGGCGCCTTGCGGTCGGTCGTGTGACCGAGCTCGATCATTCGCGGATCACGGCCAGCACCTCGTCGCGCTTGCGCTCCATCAGCTCGGGGTCGCGCGCTTCGAGGTTGAGCCGGAGCAGCGGCTCGGTGTTCGACGGCCGCACGTTCATGTGCCAGTCGTCGGACTCGATCGAGATGCCGTCGAGGTGCGAGACCTTGCCCTCCTTGCCGAAACGCTCCTTCAACTCCTGGAGCTTGACGGCGACGTCTGGAACGGGCGTGTTGAGCTCCCCGGTCAGGAAGTAGCGCTCGCGGTAGGGCTGGAGCAGCTCGGACAGGCGCTGCTCGCGCTTCGAGAGCAGCTCGATCATGAGCAGGAACGGGATCACGCCGGAGTCAGCCTGGTAGAAGTCGTGGAAGTAGTAGTGGCCGGAGACCTCGCCGCCGAAGACGGCGCCCTCCTCCCGCATGCGCTCCTTGATGAAGGCGTGGCCGACGCGGTTGATGAGCGGGATCCCGCCTGCTCGCTCGATCGTGTCCGGGACGGCCCAGCTGGCCCGCACGTCGTAGATGATCTTCGCGCCGGGATGCTTCTCGAGGATGCTCTCGGCCAGGAGGGCGGTGACGAAGTCGCCGGGGACGAACTCACCTGTGTCGTCGAAGAAGAAACAGCGGTCGGCGTCGCCGTCGAACGCGACGCCGAGCTCGGCTGCGTCTTCGTGCACCTTGGCGACGATGAGCTCCTGCGCCGCCGGGAGCAGCGGGTTCGGGTCGCGGTTCGGGAAGGTGCCGTCCGGCTCGAAGAAGTAGCGCACGGCGTCGAGGGGGAGCCGCTCCAGGACCGGCGGCAGCATCACGCCGGCCATCCCGTTGCCCGCATCGATGACGACGCGGAGCGGCTTGACCGCGTACTCGTCGATGAACGACAAGACCTTCTCGACATAGGCCGGCCAGACGTCGACCTCGTGGACGTGTCCCGGGGCCTGTCCCCCTGACGTGTCGAAACCGGCCAGGGCGCGGTCACGGATCTCGAGCAGGCCCGAGTCGCCGCCGACGGGCATCGCGCCCCGGCGGACGAGCTTGACACCCGTGTACTCCTTCGGATTGTGCGAGGCAGTGACCTGCCCGCCGCCGTCCAGCTCGAGGTCGCCGACCGCGAAGTAGAGCATCTCCGTCCCGACGAGCCCGATCGCCCGGACGTTGGCGCCTCCCGCCGTCGCGCCGTCGATCAGCGCCTGCGTCATCGAGGGCGAGGAGAGCCGCGCGTCGTGCCCGACGGCGATCTCTTTGGGCTCGAACTGCTCGACGTAGGCGCGGCCTATCGCGTAGGCGCCCTCCTCATCTAACTCGGTGGGATAGATGCCCCGCACGTCGTACGCCTTGAAGACCTTCGGGTCGAGCATCGGACTGATGCTAACCGCGCTCTACCCGCCCTATCCGTTTGGGCGCCTTCGGCGTCTAAGTCAGTGAAAGCGGGGGGAGACCCAGGGTGCCGGAGGCGGCCGGTCGGGGCCGGCTGCCTCTGCCAGAACGCGGCGGCGCGGCCAGGAAGCAATGACGGGCCTTCGTCGTTTCTACACTTAGGGCATGGAACGCAAGCTCGCCACGGTCCTTTTCGTCGACCTCGTCGATTCGAGCGGCCTGGTCCAGGCCAGCGATCCCGAGGTCGTCCGCCGCCGCGTGACCCGTTTCTTCGACCACGTCTCGGACTGCGTCGCGAGGCACGGCGGCATCGTCGAGAAGTTCGCCGGCGACGCCGTCATGGCCGCGTTCGGCATCCCGCAGGCGCACGAGGACGACGCCGAGCGCGCTATTCGGGCCGCCCTCGCCGTGCGCGAGGGCTCGAACGACGACGGGCTGCAGATGCGAATGGGCGTCGAGTCCGGCGAGGTCGTCACGGAGGACACCGACTCGACGTTCGCCACAGGCGACGCCGTCAACCTCGCCGCACGCCTGCAGCAGGCGGCCGAGCCCGGCCAGATCCTGATCGGGCCCGCTGCGCACCGGCTGACGCTGGAGCGCTTCGAGTTCGAGGAGCTCGGCCCTGTCGACGTGCGCGGGCGGGAAGAGCCGGTCTGGGCCTGGGCAGCGATCTGCACGGACGGCCGTCCGCCTTCCCGCGTCGCGGTGACGCCGCTGGTCGGCCGCGACCACGAGCTCGAGTTGCTCGACAACACCTTCGCGCGCGCAGTCCGCGACCGCCGCGCGCACCTCTTCACGATCTACGGCGACCCGGGAGTGGGGAAGAGCCGGCTGGCGAACGAGTTCCTAGCCTCGCTCGAGAACGCCGTCGTCCTCACGGGACGGGCCCTGCCATACGGCGAGAGCATCACGTACTGGCCCCTGGCCGAGATGGTCAAGGGCGCCGCGGACATCGCCGACGACGACCCGCTCGACGTCGCGATCCAGAAGCTCCGCGATTCCTGCCCGGCCGAGGCCGTCGCCGACCTGCTCGGGCTCGCGACCGGCGTGCTCGAGGCCGTCCACGGCGAGCGCAGCCAGCAGGAGATCGCCTGGGCGGCACGCGAGTGGGCGCAGCTGATGGCGCAGACGCAGCCGCTCGTCCTCGTCTTCGAGGACATCCACTGGGCGGAGGAGCCGCTGCTCGAGTTGATCGAGCACCTGACCGCCGGGGTGCAGGGCGGTCCGCTGCTCATCCTCTGCCTGGCGCGCGCCGAGCTGCTTGAGATTAGCCCGGACTGGGGCGGCGGCCGCGTCCGCTCGACGTCGATCGAGCTCGAGCCGCTGGCGGAGTCCGACAGTGAGCAGCTGATCGACTCCCTGACGGTGCAAGGAGCAATCTCGGACGAGACCCGGCGCCTGCTCCTGCAGAAGACCGAGGGCAATCCGCTCTTCCTCGAGGAGACGATTCGCATGGTCGAGGAGTCGGGCGAGGCGCGGGCCGCCGAGCGCATCCCGGACACGCTTCAGGCGATGATCGGCGCGCGCATCGACCGCCTCCCGCCGGTCTCGAAGGCGGTGCTGCAACGGACGTCGGTCATCGGCCGTAGCTTCTGGGGCGGCGCGGTCGAATACCTGGCCGCCGACCTCGACGACGTCGAAGAGGCGCTGCAGGACCTGCTCCTGCGCGACTTCATCGTCGGCGAGTCGCGCTCGACGATCTCCGGCGAGACCCCGTACCGCTTCCGGCACGTCCTGATCCGCGACGTCGCCTACTCGAGCCTCTCCAAGTCGGCGCGGGCCGACCTGCACGCGCGCTTCTCCGACTGGCTGGGCGAGCGGGTGGGGGATGAGCTGCTCGAGATCCGCGCGCACCACCTGGACCACGCGGCCTCGCTGCTCGCGGAGCTCGACGGGGCGCCGCCGGCCGAGCTGGCCAAGGAGGCGGCCGCGACCCTGCAGGAGGCGGGTCGCCGCTCGCTCGCGCGCGAGGCGAACCAGGCTGCGCGTCACGCGCTCCTGCGTGCCGTCGAGCTAGAGTCGACGCTCGAGCGCCGCTACCTCGCGGCCAAGGCCGCCTGGCGACTCGACGATCTTCCGGCCGTGTCCCGGGAAATGGAGGCTGTGCGCGAAGAGGCTGCGCTCGCCGGCAACCGCCTGCTCGAGGGTGGCGCGCTGACGGCGCTGGCCGACATGGCGCTCATGCGCGAGGCCGACCCGGAGCGCTCCCGCGAGCTCGCCGACCAGGCGCTCGCCGTCCTCGAAAAAGAGGATCCGGCGTCCCGGTTCACGGCCCTCCGCGTGCGAGCCCTGGCGTCGTACTGGACCGGCGACCTGCCCGAGTCCGAGCGCTACCTGAAAGAGGAGCTGGCCGTGGCCCGCGCAACGGGGCGCAAGGAGCTCGAGAGCATCGCCATCCTGGGCCAGGCGGACGCCCACAAGGCGAAGCTCGAGCTCGACGAGGCTCGGGTGCTCGTCATGCAGGCCCTCGAGCTCGCCGAGGAGACCGGTGCGGTTGCGAGCCGCGGCGCTGCGCTTCTGACCCTTGCCTCCGTCTCGCTCATCAAGGGGCACCTCGAGCAGGCGGAAGAGGCGGCCGAGGAGGCGAAGCGGCTGTTCTCCGAGGCCGGCATCGTCGTGGCCGTCGCGCGCGCTCTCAACGCCGGGGCATGGGCCTCGTGGTGGAGTGGCGATCTCGCCAAGGCCGAGAAGCGCTTTCGGGAGTCAATCCGGCTGCTGAAGCCGATCGGCGACCGATCGACGCTCTGCGAGAGTCAGCGCGGCCTCGCCGAGCTGCTGCTCGAGCGCGGCAGGGTCGAGGAGGCGGAACGCTACGCCCTCGAGTCCCGGGAGACCGTCGGCCCGCTGGATGTCACCTCGCGAGCGACGACGACAATGGCTCTCGGCAAGGTGCGCGCCGCGCAGGGCCGGGACCTGGAAGCCGAGGAGCTCCTGCGGGCCGCAGTCGAGATCATTGAGCCGACGCACTTCCGCCAGCACGAGTCCGAGACGTTGGAGGCGCTCGGTCAGTTCCTGCGCGACCGTGGTCGCGACGACGAGGCCGACCGCGTCGAGGAGCGGCGCGCCGAGTTCGTGCCGGACGCACCGAAGAGCGCAGAGCGCATCGCCTGATTTGACGTCTGTACGATGCGGCGATGCCTGCGCGCGAGGCCGCCTGTAGCTGTGGGCAACTTCGTCTGACCGCGGAGGGAGATCCGTTCGCGGTCTCGATCTGCCACTGCCTTGCCTGCCAACGCCGGACGGGAAGCGCCTTCGGGATGCAGGCAGGGTTCAAATCCGAGCAAGTGAGCGTCGCCGGCCGCTACAGCGACTACTCCCGCATCTCCGACGAGTCCGATCGCAAGGAGCACGTCTTTCACTTCTGCCCCGATTGCGGCTCGACGGTCTTCTACACAGAGCCGACGGAGCCGGATCTCGCCGTTGTCATGATCGGCGCTTTCGCCGACCCGGCGTTCCCGCCGCCGACGGAGTCGGGCTACGACTCTCGCCGTCATAACTGGGTGGAGCTCCCCGACTCGGTCCAGCAGCGTTACGAGCTGTGGGAACCGGTGCGACCTCTTTACGACGCCGGCAGGTACGAGGAGGCGGCGGAGAGGGGCCGTGAACTCATCGAGGCCAATCCCAACCTGGCGTACCTCCACTACAACGTGGCCTGCTGCGAGAGCCTCGCGGGCCGGACGGCCGACGCCATCGAGCACCTACGCCAGGCGACCGACAAGTGGCCGGACTGCCGCGAGATGGCGAAGCAGGACTCCGACTTCGATCCGATCCGCGACGAGCCCGCGTTCAAGGAACTGCTGGAGCGTTGAGTACCCGGTGAGGCGGGCGGTCAGCGCCTCATAAGGATCTTGCGGATGGCCTGGTGGCTCTCCTCACCGGGCGACTCGCTGATGACCGTGGCCGGGCGTGCGAAGCGGGCGAGCGCCTTGCCGAGGGGGTCAGCCCGCAGCGTGCCCTCGCCGTAGGGCAGGTGCTTCGTCTCGTTGCGGTTGGCGTAGGCGATGTCCGAGAAGTGGATGTGGAACGGCGCGCCGCGAGGGAGCAGCTTGTTCGCCTGCGACAGCACGTCGCGGAACGCTTTCGTCGTCGTGAAGGCGCCGTCCGTGGTCGCGTGCATATGGGCGAAGTCGATGACGGGG
>JBKPFP010000091.1:0-2972 GCA_046744435.1 Actinomycetota bacterium
GTCCGCGATTTCGGCGAGGAGGAGGAGCGCCTGATCGATACCGACCTCGCGGCCGCCACGGATCTCAACGTGCGCCTCTGGGTCGACGGGCCGAATCGAGAGCCCGACGCCGTGCGGGAAGCGGTGCGCGAGCGCGTGAGAACGATGCAGCTGCGAGCCTTCGAGATCCAGGTCCCCGCCTACGAGGGGCAGCCCGCACCGGGCCCGGAGGATCCGGTCAGCGTCCGTCTGGACACGATCGAGGCGCCGGCGTTGATCGTCGTGGGCGATGCCGACGTGCCCGACTTCCTCGAGATCGCAGCTCGGCTGGAGGCCGAGCTCCCCGACGCTCGCAAGGTCGTCCTGGCCGACACTGCGCACACGATCCCGCTCGAGCGGCCGGACGACTTCCGCGAGCTGACGCTCGCGTTCCTACGCGAGCACGCGCGCTAGGTCCTCCCAGAGGGCCTCGACGTCCTCGAGGCCGACGCTGAGCCGCACGAGCCCGGGTGGGACGCGGTCTCCCTCCCAGCGGGTTCGCGTCTCGAGGGTCGTCCTCGCACCGCCGAGCGAGGTGGCGTTCTCGATCAGTCGCACGCCGGTTTCGACGCGACGGGCCGCCTCGGCGCTGCCGGCCATGTCGAAGGACATGAGCCCACCGAAGCCGGGGTAGCGCACGCGCTCGACGGCGTCGTGCGCAGCGAGCCGGCGGGCCAGCTCCGTAGCGCTGGCCGTGTGGCGCTCCATCCGAACCTGCAGCGTCTTGAGACTGCGGAGCAGCAGCCACGCCGGGTCGGGCGCCGCCACGATCCCCAGGCGGCCGCGAACGGACGCGAGTCGTTCCGCATCCTCCTCACGCCGGCACACGACTGCGCCGAGCAGCACGTCGTGATGGCCGCCGAGAAACTTCGTCGCGCTGTGCAGCGCGAAGTCGGCGCCGCGCTCGAGCGGCCGCAGGTACACCGGGGTCGAGGCGGTCGAGTCGACGACGAGCGGCGCTGGGTGCGCGACCCCCGCCTCCAGGTCGGGGAGCGTCAGCAAGGGATTCGAGGGCGACTCCACCCACACGAGGTCGACGCCGTCCGGCGGCGGCCCGGTTTGGTCGAAAAGGACGTGCTGGAGCCCCCAGCGGCCGAGGGTGTCCAGGGTGCCGATCGTGCCGTAGTAGGCGTCTTCCGCGATGGCGACGGCCTGCCCGGCTTCGAGGACGGCGAGGACGAGCGCGGTCGTCGCGCCCGCGCCGGAGGGAAACAGCAGCGCGTGGCCGCCCTCGAGCTCGCTCAGCGCCGCCTCGGCCGCGGTGACCGTGGGCGAGCCGTAGCGCTGGTAGAAGAAGCGGCCCGGCTCGGCGTCCGTGTAGGGCCAGATCGTCGAGCGGTCGAGCGGTTCCACGAACGCGAGCCTACGCGTAACCTTCGGTTGTGCGATTCGGTGCAATCGCGCTCGGGTTCGTCTTGCTCCTGGTCGGCTTCGGATCGACGCCCTATGCCGGATTGACGAGGAAGGAGGCGACGACGCTGTCGCGCGAAGCCGCGGCGTCCTTCCCGCAACGTTACGAGCCCTGGGTGGAGACGCTTCGCCGCCCGGAGCCCGTCGAGACATTCGAGAGCACGAACAGCGACGGCGACGCGGCGTGGCTGACGATCTTCCGCTTCGCCGGCGAGGACGAGCCGGACCAGGCGTGCGTGTGGGTCTGGCGGACGCCGTCGGGGCCGTGGCCGCAGGAGTTCGAGACCGTGCCGACGATCTCTGGCGGCCGTTCCACCCCGCTGCACGAGCGCTGCCTGTCGATCGCGATTGCGCACGGCTACGTCGAGCCTGAGCAGACCGTCGGGACGGAGGAGCCTCCGCCGCGCCTCGCGCACCCCGAGCCCGTGTCCCCGTTCGGCAGGCTCCCGCAGTTCGACTATCTCGACGAGTGGATCGAGCCGGACGCGCTGATGGGGTCGGACGACGGCCTGCTCGTCCCCGCCTCGACTGCACCCGGCACGTGGGGCCTTGCCGGCTTCCTGCTCAGCCCCGACGGGTTCAGCACCGTTCCAGCCGGGACGATCGCCGTCGCCCCTGCGACCCCCGGATCGCTGCTCTCCAATGACACCGATCCGCCGGCCGGAGCGGTCACGACCGTCACCGACGAGTTCGGCGCCTTCGTCTTCCTCAACATGCCGCGCACGCGCTGGGGCTACGAGGCCTACATCTCCGCGCCCGGGCATGCTCCGTACGTCGAGGCGTGGAACGACCTGACCGAGGCGGAGCTCTACCTCGGCGAGATCGGCCTCCGGAGCTCCGAGCCCCCCGGTTAGGCTCCGGGCGATGGCCGCGACGGACGACCGCACGGACTCGACCCAGGAGAAGCTCGAGGAGCTCGAGCGACGGCGCGAGGAGGCCGCCCACCAGGGCAGCGAACGGGCGGTCGAACGGCAGCGCAGCCAGGGCAAGCTGCTCGCACGGGAGCGGCTGGAGGCGTTGCTCGACCCGGGCTCGTTCGTCGAGCTCGACCGCTACGTGCGCCACCGCAATCCCTACTTCGACATGATGGAGAACCGCCCGTACGGCGATGCCGTCGTCACCGGCTACGGCACGATCTTCGGGCGCAAGGTCTTCGTCTTCTCGCAGGACTTCACGATCTTCGGCGGCTCGCTGTCGGAGGCCTTCGCCGAGAAGATCTGCAAGGTAATGGACATGGCCGCGAAGTACGGCTGTCCGGTGATCGGCATCAACGACTCGGGCGGTGCGCGGATCCAGGAGGGCGTGGTCTCGCTCGCCGGCTACGCCGAGATCTTCTGGCGCAACGTCCAGGCCTCCGGTGTCGTCCCGCAGATCAGCCTCGTCATGGGCCCCTGCGCCGGCGGCGCGGTGTACTCCCCCGTGATGACCGACTTCGTCTTCATGGTCGAGGACACCTCGTACATGTTCATCACGGGCCCCGACGTGGTGAAGACGGTGACGGGCGAGGAGGTGACCTTCGAGGAGCTCGGCGGCGCGACCACGCA
>JBKPFP010000079.1:0-2091 GCA_046744435.1 Actinomycetota bacterium
GCCCAAGCCCGCCGCGGTCAGGTCGGCCACGCCGCGTTCGGAGTCGTCCTCGGCCGCCTCCTGTGCGACGGCGATCGCGTCGATCCCACCGGCGACGATCGCGACCACCAAGCCCGGACGGAGGCCGAACGTCGGGCCGCACTCGGCGGCGTCGACCGCGGCGAGCCGGCCGGACGTGCCCGCGCCGACGTAGATCAGCCGACCACCGCGCTCCATCCGCCTCGCGATCCCGTCGATCGCGGTCGCCAGCGGCCCGGCGGCGCTGCGAACCGCGCCCGGCACCCGCGCGTCCTCGTCGTTCAGGAGCTCGACGAGCTCCTCCGTGGGCCGCAGATCGAGGTCGGCGTGCTCCTCAAAGCGTCCCTCGGTGATCGACTCGACGCGTGTGTCCACGCGAGCAGTGTAGTACCAGTTTCGCCAGCTGACAACCAATTGGTATTGACCACCTCCGACGCGGCCGGTACGATCCGACCAAGGTGGGTACATGACGACGCAGCAGCGGACGACGAAGCAGAGCCAGACTCGCGACCGCGTCATCGACCTGATCGAGCGGGCCGGCGTGGGCGGGGCCCTCCCCTCGGAGCGGCAGCTGAGCGTCGATCTCGGCGTCTCCCGGCTGACCGTGCGGGCCGCGCTCGACGAGCTCGTGCGCGAGGGCTACCTCGTGCGCAGGCGCGGCAGCGGCACGTTCGTCCGCGAGCCGAAGATCGCCCAGGAGCTGGCGATGACGTCGTTCAGCGAGGAGATGCGGCGGCGCGGCATGACGCCCGGCAGCAGGACGCTCTCGCTGACGACGACCACCGCCGGCGCGTACCTCGGCCGCTGCCTGCACGTGTCGCCGTCCGAGCGCGTCGTCGTCGCCCAGCGGCTGCGGCTCGCCGACGGCGAGTCGATGGCGATCGAGACGCTGCACGTCCCCGAGCCGCTCGTTCCCGGCCTGACGCCGAAGGACCTCGACAAGGGCTCGTTCTACGAGCTGCTCGCCGAGCGCTACGGGATCACGATCGTCGGCGGCATGCAGACGATCGAGCCCACGGTCACGAACGAGGAGGAGTCGGACGCCCTCGAGGTCCCGCTGCACTCGCCCGCGTTCCTGTTCGAGCGCACGACCCGCTCCGAGAACGGAGACATCGTCGAGTTCGTCCGCTCGATCTACCGCGGCGACCGCTACCGGCTGGTCTCGGAGCTCAATCGCCGCGAGCGCTCCGGCTCGACGCCGATCTTCATGCCGCGCGACGGCGGCGCGTAACGGGTATGGCGGTGGCCGAGCCGGCTCCGCACCCCGAGCACGGCCCCGATTCCCTGCTCCTGCGCGAGATCCGCGAGCAGCCTGCTGCGCTCAGGCGGCTCCTCGAGCACCGCGAAGAGTACGCCGCGGTCGCGAAGCTGGCCCGCGCGCGTGACGTCAAGCTCGTGCGCCTCGTCGGCCACGGCTCGTCCGACAACGCCGCGTCCTTCGGCGTCTACGCCTTCGGCCTGCTTCCGGGGCTGACCGCCCTGCGCGACTCGATCTCGCTCTCGGTCTACTACGGGGCCGAGACCGATCTGCGCGGCTCGTGCGTGGTCGCGCTGTCGCAATCGGGGCAGACGCCGGACGTCGTCGACTACGTCGACCTCGCCTGCGCGCGCGGCGCGTTCACGGTCGCGCTCACGAACGAGGTCGGCTCGCCGCTGGCCGGGGCCGCCGACGCCGTCCTGCCGCTTGCCGCGGGGCCCGAGGAGGCGATCGCGGCGACGAAGACGTACACCGCCCAGGTCGCGGCGCTCGCGCTCCTGGCCGGTTACATCGCCGAGGAGGGCGAGCTCGTCGTGGGCGGCATCCGCGAGGTGACCGAGCTCCTGGCCGAGGAGCTGCCGGGGCTCGAGCGGCGCCTGTCCGAGGTCGCGGTCGCGCTCGCGTTCGTCGGGCGGATGTTCGTGATCGGGCGCGGCCCCGAGTTCGCGACCGCGCGGGAGATCTCGCTCAAGCTGCTCGAGACCTGCCGCGTCGCGGCGGCGCCGCTGACGGCGACCGACCTCGCCCACGGGCCGATAGCGGCGCTCGACGGGCTCTTCCCCGTCTGGACGATCGCCCCGGACGACGCGTTGCTA
>JBKPFP010000369.1:0-16461 GCA_046744435.1 Actinomycetota bacterium
TTATCCGGTCTCGATTTCGAGCAAGCGGTGGCGCAAGAGTTGCTCGAGCGCGGAGTCTGGTATCGGCTTATCGGGCGTGAACCGGACGGTTCCCTTCGAGAGGTCGAAGCCGGCGAGCGCAGCGCTCGCGGCATCGATCGCCTCCGGGCTGAAGGGGTAGACGCTGAGGTGGTTCTTGCTTGCCCTGATGCCTAGGAGTGGCCGCTTCTTATATTTGAACGCTGGCATCCCGTAGCTCGTCCCCTCTTCCACGTCCGGCACGGCGCGTCGAACGAACTGCCGTACCCGCTCTAGCTCCGCCCGCTCGGGCTCCGAAAGGCTCGCGAGGTAATCGTCGAACGACGGCATCGGCCTTGCACGCTAGCGCAGGTCCGTCGAAGAACCCGCGAACGCCTCGCGCGAAGTGTTGCCCTCTCTGGGGGCTCGCGATCATTGCCCGAGAGGCACGACCCTGACCCGCAAACAGCCCAGGCGTTACGCACGTCGCGGCCGAAAACTGGCTCGGAGCCAACGTTTGGGGCGGAATACGGCGGCATGCGTGTACACAATCGAGGCGGCTCATAACCCGGCGGTCGCAGGTTCAAATCCTGCCCCGCTACTTGCGAAAGCCCCCGGAAACGGGGCCTTTGGTTGACCCGGTCAGCGCCGCGCCAGCTACTTGCTCATGTCTCCGGTTCTCGCGTAGCGGCCGATTGACGCTCACGCGAAGGTTGCCTTCGTCGATCCACGGCTGAGACTTGACGTCAGACACCCGTGTCTGATTTAATAAGTCAGACACTACTGTCTGAGTTGTGAGAGGAGCTTTGAAATGCATCACCATCGCCGCACTCACCGTCACGAAGCCCGTACCGGCGCCGGCGTCTCCCGCCGGGGCCTCCTATCCGTCCTGCTGGTCGCACAGTTGATGGTGATCATCGACATCTCCGCCGTGAACGTCGCGCTGCCGGATCTCGCAAACGACTTGGGTATCCGCGGGGGCGACATCGGCTGGGCGATCACGAGCTACTCGCTGATCTTCGGCAGCCTGCTCCTGCTCGGGGGCCGCGCGGCCGATCTACTCGGCCGACGGCGGTTGTTCTTCTCCGGCCTAGCTGTTTTCACGTTGGCGTCCGTCGCCTCGGCCGCGGCGGCCAGCGGGAGCGTGCTGTTCGCCGCCCGTGCGGGGCAGGGCCTCGGCGCCGCGATTCTGTCGCCGGCCGCGCTCTCGATCATCACGACGGCGTTCCAGGGAAGAGATCGGGCGAAAGCGCTCGGCGCCTGGGGGGCCGTGGGCGGCGCCGGCGCCGCGATCGGCGTACTGCTGGGAGGCGTCCTCACCGAGCTCGTCGGCTGGCGGTCGATCTTCTACATCAACCTGCCGGTCGGCCTGGCGCTCGCCGTGGCCGCGATCAAGGTCCTCCCGGCCGATGTGACGAAACCGAGCTGGCGCGGGCTCGACGTGCGCGGCGCCGTGCTAGCGACGGCGAGTCTTGCCGCGCTCCTCTACGCCGCCTCGCAGGCCGATAGTGCTGGCTGGACGTCGGCGCAGACACTCGGCCTCGGTCTTGCGGGCTTCGCCGGGCTGAGCGCCTTCGCCGTCCTGGAACGCCGCACCACGCGCCCGTTGCTCCGCATCGAGCGGCTCACCGATCGCGCGGTCGGCGGCGGCTTCCTGTTGATGATGGTCGGTTCGGCTGTTCTGTTCGGGACCTTCCTGATGACGTCGCTGTACCTCCAGAATGTTCTCGGCACCGGACCGCTGGCGACCGGGCTGGCCTTCCTGCCTCTCGCCGTCACCGCCGGCGTGGGTGCCCACCTCGGCAGCCAGGCCGTGAGCCACGTGGGTATTCGGACCCCGCTCGCCGTCGCGCTCGCGGTCACCGCCGGCGGCATGCTGCTCCTTGCCGGCGTCGGTAGCAACGGCAGCTATGTCACCGACGTGCTGCCGGGGATGCTTGTCGCCGGCTTGGGTCTCGGGGTGGTCCTGGCGTCTGTCGCTGTCGCCGTGCTCACCGGCGCGCGCGACGAGGAGACGGGCATGCTCTCCGGCCTCAACACGACCGGGCATGAGGTAGGCGGCTCCTTTGGCATCGCGGTTCTCACCTCGGTCGTCTCCGGTGCCAGCGCACCTGCGGCCGGAATCGCCGACGCCTTTCTCGTTGCAGGCGCCCTCGCTGCCGCCGGCAGCCTGGTCGCGCTGATCCTGCTGCCCGCTGCGAGGAGCTTCCTGCCAAAGTTGCGACTGGCACCGAGCCCGACGTCGATCCACTAAAAGGCAATGCCCGCGAAGCAGACAACGCATGGTGGCTCGTCACAGAGCGAACGGCGCCGGCGCGCCGACGCGGAGCGCAGCGTCACTTCGATTCTGGACGCCGCCCTCGAAGCGCTGGCGAGCGATTCGGAGGCCAGCATGGCCGAAATCGCTCGCCGCGCCGGCGTCGTGCGCGCCACGATCTACGTCCACTTCCCGACGCGCGAGTCGCTGATCGACGCGGTCACCGAACGTGCGATCGCCGAGGTGACCGAGGTGATGGCGACGGCCGAGCCCGACCATGGCGACCCTGCCGAGGCCCTGCACCGGGTCCTCACCGTCGGGTGGCGCGAACTCGGCCGCTTCCACGCGCTCGTCCGCATCAACACCCGGCGACCGCAGGTCGAGCTTCGCCGCCTTCACCGCCCCGTACATGCGCTCCTCCAGCCCCTCATTGAACGTGGCATGAAGACCGGCACGTTCCGATCAGACGTGCCGGTAGCGTGGCATCTCTCGATGTTGCTCGCCCTCATCCACGCGGCCAGCGGTGAACTCCAAGCCAAGCGGCTGTCCGCGGCGGAAATCGAATCGGCGCTGCTCACGACGGTCCTTTGCGCGTTGGGCGAGGCGCCGGGCTCGAGCGTCGGAAAAGGAGAGTCGAATGGAAGAGAAGGTGAACCTGGCGCAGAAGTTGCGAAGCGTTGACGAGTACTTCAGTCCGAGAATTGTCGGCGGCCTCAACGACTTCAAGCTCGAGATCGTGAAGGTGAAGGGCGAGTTCGTCTGGCACAAGCACGATGAGACGGACGACTTCTTCCTCGTGCTCAAAGGGCGGCTGACGATCCAGCTTCGCGATCGCAACGTGGAACTCGAGGAAGGTGAACTCTTCGTCGTGCCGCGGTGCGTCGAGCACTGCCCCAAGGCTGACGAGGAGGCTCACATCCTGCTGATCGAGCCTAAGGGGACGGTCAATACGGGTGACGCCGGAGGGCCACTCACCGCCGCTGAGCGAGCGATCTAGGACGGGTGGACTTAGAGGCGAAGATGCCGCTTCTTGCTCATCCTCATAAAATCACCGCACGCAAGGGCTGGCCTACACCGAGACGGGAAACGGTCCGCCTGTCGTTCTGCTGCACGGCCTGACCTGCAACGCTGCGTACTGGCTCCGCGTCGTCCCGTTGCTTTCCAGCCTGCGGGTAATCGCGCTCGACCTCCGCGGTCACGGGCTCAGCGAGCACCGCGACTCGTACGGTTACGCGGATTACGAACGCGACCTGCTGTTGGTGCTCGACGAGCTCGGGCTCGAGCGCGTCTCGGCCGCCGGCCACTCACTGGGCGGCTACTTCGCGCTCCTCGCGGCGACCCGGACCGATCGCATCGCCGGGGTGCTCGCCATCGACGTCAAGAGTGACTGGACGGATGCGGACGCCGAGCTCGCCGAGCGTTCCCGGGACGCATCGCAGCGGGTGGAGCCGGATCGAGACGCTCTCGTCGACCGAATCGAGCGGACGCTGCAGCCGGTGATCCTCGACGCGAACGAGCTCGAATTGCTCGCCGAGCGCTCGGTCGAGCCGGTTGCGGGCGGGTGGCGGTTCCGCTGGGACCGGCGCGTGCTGGACACGGAGCCCGTCGATCCATTCGCGTTCCTCTCCGACGTCCGCTGTCGCGCCCACGTGATGGCCGGCTCCGAGAGCGAAGTCATGCCACCCGACTCGGCCGAGAGGTTCGCTGCCGCAATTCCGGCCGCAGTGCTCGAGCTTGTCGAGGGCGTCGGGCACCACGTCGAGCTCGAGGCACCCGAGCGAGTTGCCGCGAGGATTCTCGAGCTGGCTTAGGGCAAGCGCGCGGGTTCGATCGGCGTGCAAACAGCCGAGCCACCATCAGTGCGAGCGTCCAACCTCCGAGGGAGGGTCATTCTCGCCCGAAGCCGAATCCGCCTGCGCGCGCGCCGGTCGCCGCCGCCCTCAGGCGGCTCCCGTCAAACTGGAATCGAGGCACTGCAGAACTGGCCCGGCTGCAAGCGCCTGCAAGCACCGGGCGTCCGTGGGGATGCCACCGTGTTCCACCTCACTCAACGAAATGAAGTCCGATCTCGCTTGGAACCTGCGCTACGGCGGAATGCGGCGGCACGCAAGTACCCACTAGACGCGGCTCATAACCCGGAGGCCGCAGGTTCAAATCCTGCCCCCGCTACTCAGGAAGTCCCCGGAAACGGGCCTGCGACGAGCACGAGGCTCTCGCTTTTCCGGAGTCGGGCCCAGGCGGACGAGCACGAGACTCTCGCGACCCGGCCACCAGCTCGGGCGCGTAGAGTCGAGCCCGGCAATGGATCAGCTGCCCGTCGGGACGGTCACGTTCCTCTTCACCGACATCGAGGGGTCCACGCGCCTCATGCAACGCGTGGGGGACGACTGGCCAACCGTGATCGGCGACCACAACCGCATTCTCCGGGAGTCGTTCGAGGCGACCGGGGGTCGCGAGGTTGACCGCCAGGGCGACGCGTTCTTCGCCGTCTTCGGGCGAGCTCGGCACGGGATCGCTGCGGCGGCCCTCGCTCAGCGGCGTCTCGCCGATCACACGTGGCCCGGAGGAATCGAAGTCAGAGTCCGGATGGGGCTCCATACCGGCGAGCCGACGGTCGGCGAGGAGGGTTACCTCGGGCTCGACGTCGTCAGAGCGGCGCGGATCGCCGCTGCTGCCCGCGGCGGTCAAGTGCTGCTGTCGCAGACGACGGCGGCGCTCGTCGGCGCCGAGGTCGACGGGATCGAAGTGCGCGACATCGGCAGGCACGAGTTGAAGGACATCGACCTCCCGGAGCATCTCTACGCGCTTGCGATTCCGGGGCTGGAGACCGACCTGACGCCGCCGACCTTCGCGGGACGGATCGAGATCGGTCCCCTCATCCGGGTCCGGCGCGGCGGCAAGCGGGCTCCTCGTCCGCCCTCGCAGCCTCCAGCGGTGCCCGAGCTGCCGGCCGACTGGCAAGGGCATGAGCGGGAGCTTGCCGCACGGGCCCTGAGAGCCACGCAAGACCTGGACCTCGGCGCGCTCAACCGTCTCGCTCCCAGGATCGAGCGTCAGGTTCAGGAGGCGCTGCGCAGCGCACCGGTCGAGGAGCGCGGGCGCATGGCGGCGGACATCGCCGAGGGTATGGAGATCCTCGGGAAGATCGGCCGCCGGGCACCCTACCTCGTGGTTGCCGAAATCGCTGCGCTCGCGCTCATCGTCCTGGCGATCTACCTGGTCGTACGCGCGCTCTAGGTCAGCTCGTGCCAGTCGTAACCGGTAGCGTCGGCGACCGGGATGCGGGTCGAGCTCGTCAGCGGCCCGGTGATGATCGTTCTCGACGAGTAAGAGGTGTCCTCAAGAGCCACCCTGCGTCGCGAGGCGCGGGCGCGGATCCTTCGCCTCGTACTCGCGGTAAGCGCGCAGGCGCTCGTCCCAGTCTCGGAGCGAAGGCAGGCCCGGACGAGCTCGACGGGTTAATCAGACTCGGCTCCGCCGACGGCGGCGGTAAGGGCCTCGGCCGTTCGCGGGTCGGCGGGATAAAAGGCAAGGATCGTGAGCTCGGCGAGTGTGAGGTCGCGGGCGGTTCCGAACGTGGCGAACGTGCAGAAGAGCGCGAGGTCTGTGTCGTCGAGGCGGAGCTCGTGCATGAGCATGATGTCGGTCGGATTCGGTGGCCTTGCGCGACCTAGTGCAGCGCTGATCCCCGGGTAAGAGACGAGCTCTTCGTAGAGGGACTCGAGCTCGCGATCGCGCGTGGTTTGAATCTCGCGGCGTAACTGCGCGAGCAGATAGCCGCTCCAGTCGGCCAGATTGGTAATCCGCGGCGCGAGGCCGTCTGGGTGCAGCGCGATCCGAAGCGCGTTCGCCGGTGGGGCGCGGAGCTCAGCCGCGACACCGCGGGTGACGTAGGCGACGCCGCGGTTCGAGGCAACGACGTTCCAATGGCGATCGACGACCAACGCCGGATAGGGCTCGTGCGCGGTCAGGAAACGCTCGAGCGCCGCCCGGACGGGGGCCATCTCGGTCTCCTCGAGTGAGCGTTCGCCGAAGACGGGGGCGAAGCCAGCCGCCAGGAGCAACCGGTTGCGTTCGCGCAGAGGAACCTCGAGGCGCTCGGCGAGGTGGAGGACCATCTCGCGGCTCGGCCGTGCGCGTCCCGTTTCGATGAAGCTGAGATGCCGCGCCGAGACCGCCGACTGCGAGGCGAGCTCGCGCTGGGTGAGATTGCGCCGTTCTCGCCACTCCCTGAGGAGCGCCCCCGCGGACGGTGCAGGTGCACCCTCGTCCAGGGCCATGCCAGGAGCCTAACCGCGAGCTCGTCTCGTCGCGCCTACCTCACGGGTAATCGACGTGCGCACCCAGCGTGGGCAGGATCGAGACGACGTAAGTCGACATCCACGACCGCACTGGAGGTGAGGAGGTGGCAACCGCTGAACGCGAAGCCCGCCTGGAGGAGCTGTTTGCAGCCGGCTGGACGACGGAGCTGTTTGCCGAGTTCTGGTCCGCGCCCGATCTGAGGTACATCCCGTCGATCATCATCGACGACGTCGTCGGCTACTGGCCCGGCGGGAGGACCGTCCGCGGCAAGGCGGAGTACATGCAGGCTTTGGAGGAGCTGCTCGCCTTTCTCCCCGATGTCCGCCTCGAGGTGCCCGAGCACACGATGAGCGCCGACGGCGAGTTCGGCTTCTCCCGCTGGGTGATGCAGGCGACCGGCGCGAACGGCCCGTTCGAGCTCGTCGGCATGGACCGCACACGGGTCCGCGACGGACTCGTCTGCGAGAAGTTCCGCGAGAGGTACGGGGAGGAAGGCGGCGAGGTCAACGCCAGCACGCCGATCACGGAAGAGATCCTCGGCAACGTGGGCGCGACGATCATGGGGCGAAACACGGGGAGCGACAACGCGACTTGAGGCTGAGTGACGCGAAGGTGACCAAGGCTGGCAGTGCGCCGTCTGACGGAGTGTGAGGGCGGTGACGGCGGATACTCGCGTCGAGATCGCGCCGCCCGAGGCCATCGGCCGGGCGTATCTCAGCGACAGGCGCTGGCTCGCGCTCCTCGTCCTCTGCCTGGGTGATCTGATGATCGTCCTCGACGTGACCATAGTCGGCGTCGCGCTCCCGTCGATCCGGGCCGATCTCGGGTTCTCGGAAGAGTCCCTCGCATGGGTCGTAAACGCGTACCTGATCACCTTCGGAGGCTTCCTTCTTCTGGGCGGCAGGCTCGGCGACCTCTTCGGGCATCGCAGGCTGTTCCTGGCCGGGATCGGCCTGTTCACCGCCGCCTCCGCCGCGTGTGGTTTCGCGGATTCGCAGGGCATGCTCGTTGCCGCCCGCGCCGTGCAGGGCGTCGGCGGTGCGGTCGTCTCGGCGGTCGCCCTCTCGCTGATGATGACGCTGTTCACCGAGCCGCGCGAGCGGGCGAAGGCGATGGGGATCTTCGGCTTCGTCGCCTCCGGCGGCGGCTCGCTCGGTGTCCTCCTCGGCGGCATCCTCACCGACGCTCTCGACTGGCACTGGATCTTCCTCGTCAACCTCCCGGTCGGCGTCCTGGTCATCGTCCTGACGCTCGTCGTCATTCCGCGAGCCCGCGTCGCGGGCGTTGCGCACCGTCTCGACTTGGCGGGCGCGGTGACAGTGACGGCCTCGCTCGTGACCGCCGTGTACGCGATCGTGAACGCGAACGAGATCGGCTGGCTGACAGGACGGACGCTCGGCCTCCTGGCGACCTCCAGCGTCCTCCTTGTGACCTTCCTTGGCCTCGAGGCGCGCGTGCGCTCACCGCTCGTACCGCTTCGCCTCTTCAAGCTTCGCAACATCGCCGTTTCGAACGTGGTGGGCGTTCTCTGGGCGGGGGCGATGTTCGCCTGGTTCTTCCTCACCGCTCTCTACCTCCAGCTCGTTCTCGGCTATAGCCCGCTCCAGGTCGGACTGGCCTTTCTCCCGGGGAACCTGGTCATGGGCGCGATGTCGATCGGCCTGTCCGCGAAGCTCGTACTTCGGTTCGGCCTTCGGCCTCCCCTCGGCGTCGGCTTACTCCTCGCCGCGCTCGGGCTCCTGCTCTTGGCGCGGGCACCGGTGGATGGCACCTTCGCAACCGACGTCCTCCCGAGCATGATCCTGCTCGGGCTGGGCGCCGGCATGGCCTTCAATCCCGTTCTGCTCGCCGCGATGAGCGACGTCGAGCCGACGGAGGCCGGTCTCGCCTCCGGTGTCGTCAACACCTCGTTCATGATGGGCGGCGCGCTCGGGCTCGCCGTGCTCGCGAGTCTCGCAGCGTCCCGCACGGACACGCTCCTCGCCGCTGACGAGAGCCAACTGGCGGCGCTCACCGGCGGCTACCACGTCGCGTTCTTCGTCGGCGCGATCTTCGCTCTGGTCGCCGCCGGGTTGGGCGCGTTCTTACTCCGTGCCCAGACGCCCGCGTCCGCGGCGGAAGTCGAGGAGGCTATCGGCGAGCCTGCTCCTTGCAGCTCATTCTCAGTCGGGGAGCGCCGCGTCCCCGAGCACCAACTCGAGCAGGCGTAGCGATTTTCATTGCCCTCGCGAACCTGATCACTCGCCGCCCTTGGTAGGTGTTGGCCGTGGCCCTCGCGATCGTCGCGGTCGCCGCGCCGCTCGGGATCAACGTCCGCGAGCACCTGGAGCTGCGAGGTGTGCGTGCTGGGAACGTATCGTCGACGAACCCCGGCGACCGAGGGCGGGCGGACTTGGCATTTCTGCCCACCGCTATAGGTCGATGCCGAGCTTGCGTAGTTCGACGATCGCCGCTCGGCGCCAGCGGATCGTGTCGGGAGAAAACGGCAGTGTGAACGGCAGCCCGTTCGCTTTACGGAGCGGCTTGCCCTCGCGCAGGACGCGGTAGTGACCCGGCGTCGACTCGACTGTGAGGCCGACCGCTTCGAGTCGGCGGATGAACTCGCGAACGTCCTTCCTCATATTCGGAACGGCGGAACGCGTGTACGCAATCGAGGCGGCTCATAACCCGGAGGTCGCAGGTTCAAATCCTGCCCCCGCTGCTCAGGAAGGCCCCGGAGGATAGGCGTTCGACGCCCGCTCCGTCAGCGGATCATTCCTAGGGCGGAGCGGCTCGCGGGTCCCTGATCGGCCGGGGTCATTGCTTCGCGTCGGGCCGAGTGGGCGAGTCACGGCTCGAAGACGGCCAAGGTGAAGTGCGTGGTCGAACGTGTCGGATTGCGGTAGGCATGCGCCTCGGTTGCCTCGAACCAAGCGCTGTCGTCGGCGCTGAGTGTGAAGCTGTCAGCACCGACATCGAGCTGGAGGGTGCCGGCCGTGACGTTGAGAAGCTCGACACATCCCAGGCGGTGGGGCTTGCTTTCGTGCACCTCGCGCGGTTTGAGCGTCCAGGACCACAACTCGAGTGGACCGCGGCTGACAAGCAGTCGGCCGGCCCCTCCTCGCGGCCCGCTCCAGAGCTGAAGCTCTTCACTGGCGGGACGTACGCCGGCAGTCGCAGCCGGTTGCTCCGGAAGGAGTTCGCGCAAGCTCACCTCGAAGGCGTCTGCCAGCCGGAGCAGCGTGCCGATGCTCGGGTTTGCCTGCGCTTGCTCGATCTGGATGATAAGCCGGCGGCTAATGCCGCTACGGGCAGCGACCTCGTTGAGCGTCCACGATCGTTCCGTCCGGAAACGCTGAACGGCCTGCCCGATCGGGACAGCCAGACGCTGGTGCTCCGGGACCCGCGCAGGCGCTACCGAGTGCATTATCCTGCATTATATGGTGCAGCAGCGGCTGTCTCGCCGGGGCGTCGGGCGATGATCGGTCGGCCAACGGCACTGAGGCGGCTGCTTGCCTGGCCGCGAGCGACGGGGCGATCGGCACACGAGCGACGCAAGGGCACCCGACTTGCGAAGCTTTACGAACCGACCTCGATCGGCGGAGCGTTACTCGCAAGTGCGGCAGCGGTGTGGATCGCTGGCAATTTCGCCGCCAGTCCTTCGACGTTCACGCTCCTCTTTTTCGTTGGCGTGACCAACGGCGCGATTTACGCCCTGGTCGCACTCGGCTTTACGCTGTCGTACAACCTCATTGGGCTGATCAATCTCCCTCACGGCTACGTCTTCGTGAGCGGCGCCGTGTTGTCAGCTTCCCTGCTCGCTACCGCCGGCGTGGACGAGAGCAGGAGTTTTGCCAGGAATGTCCCCGCGATGCTGCTCGTGCTGCTCATCGTCATGGGTCTATGTGGGTGTTTGAGCGCGGTGATCGAGCTCGTCGCGTACCGACGGTTGGCCAACGCCCCGCGCCTGTCGAGGCTCGTCACCTCGATTGGAGTTCTGTTCATCCTGAACAACGTCATCATCGTCTGGACAGGATCGGAACCCGTTGCGCTTCCGGACCTGCTTCCGGAAGGAGCCCTGTTCAGCGTGATGGGTGTCCCGTACACGTGGGACAAATTCATCGTGCTGCTCAGCATGGCTTGTGTCCTCGCGAGCCTGTATTTCGCGCTACAGCGAACCCGGTTTGGTCGCGGAATTCGCGCCGTTGCTCAGGACGCCGTCGGCGCTCAGCTCGTTGGCATCAATGTTGCCCGCACCACGACGCTGGGATTCTTCGTCGCCGGTGCGCTCGCGGGTGCGGGCGGGGAGCTCTACGCCTTGTACTTCACGAACGTCAGTTGGGACCACGCGCTACGCCTTACCTTGATCGCATTCACCGCTGTCGTCCTCGGCGGAATAGAGAGTCTGGTGGGTGCGGTGATCGGCGCATTGATCATCGGCATCACGGAAAGTTTTGTGAATGGGTTCGAGTGGCACTCGCCTGGCAGCGAGTGGACGGAGTCAGTCGTACTCTCGGTCCTCATCATCCTGCTGGTCCTCCGACCACAGGGATTGCTCGGCGAAGAACCAAGACTTGGGTGAACTCGCCTCCTTCGATCTCGAGGCCACCGCCAGCTCTTGGTCGAGCCCGCAGGAAGCGGTGCGTTGCGCCGTGGAACAGCTTGGCCACGAGCTCGCCGGGGTGCGACGATCTGGCGAGAGCATGCTGCGCGTGCCACGACGACGGAAGGCGTCGCGTAAGGGGACGGATGTCTACGCGCGCGAAAATCCGTCGTGACCTGGTCACGCGGCGGGCCGCGCCAGACGGAGTAGCGCTTGTGCGGCCGTTTCGTCAGGCTCGTCTGCCGCCATCGATTCGGCTGCGGTCGCTGCGCCCTCGGTGAATTGCGGCTGCTTGAGGAGGTCCCCGAAGGCCGACGCGATCTCGGAAGACGAGGCCTCGACCGGCAGGTGGATGCCGGCACCAAGCTCGACGACGCGCCCGGCGTTGAACTGTTGGTCCCGCCCGAGCGGCAGCACCAGAAGCGGCTTGCCGTGGGCGAGAGCTCGCAGCGTAGTGCCGAGCCCGCCGTGAGTGACGACCGCTGTGCAGCTTGGCAGCAGCTGATCGTGGTCTGCGTAAGGAACGGCCTCGACGTTGGCCGGGAGGCGGATCGCGTCGGCACTCACCGCCGCTCCCAACGTGAGGATCGCGTCCACCTCCTCACCGGCGATCGCGTCGCAGGCCCGCTGGATGAGGGCCGTTTGGCCTTCCATCACGGTGGTGCTGAAGCTGAGCAGAACGAGCGGTCGGCTCCGCGACGTGGTTCCTGCACGAGCGGCCCGGTTGACGCCGAGCGGGCCGGCGTGGACGACGTTGGCGGGGAAGGCGGCGGCGAGATCGAACCACCTCGGGACGGTCACGAGGAGCAGCTCCGCTGATTCCCAGGCGGCGAGGTCGTCGGCCGCAGTCTCCAAGCCGAGGCCGCGGCGCGTCGCGTTGAGCTGGTCGCGGTCGGTGGTCCAGCGGCCGGCGCCGCGCAGCATCTGCGCCCTCGCGAGCCCGTACGGGAAGTGCACGAGCGACGCGGTGGGCGTGCCCGTCAACTCGCCGGCTGCGATAGCGGCGGGCAGCATGCAGTCGACGATCAGCAGGTCGGGCTGCACCTCCGCCACGGCATCGCGCACGTCGAGGGCGACCTCTACCCCGGCAGCGGTCGCCATCAGCTGGGCGGCCTGCTGCTCGAACGCGATCTCCACGTTCGGATCGGGAGCGCGCTGATAGCCGACCACCTCGAAGCCTGCCTTGACTGCCGGCGCACGGGTGGCGGCGCTAGCGAGAACGCAGACGGTGTGGTTGCGAGCGGCCAGGACCCTGCCTGCGGCGAGGAGCGGCGGCAGGTTACCGCCGCCCGCCCAGCTCACGATCAGAGCGTCACGGCGTGCTAAAGCCCTAGGCACGCGCGTATCTTCAACCTCTTCCCACCTTGGGGCTCCGTGCCAACATCTCCCACTTTCGAGTTCTTCGGCACGTCCTCGGATTAGGCAACGCGGCTCCTGGCCTGAACACGACGCAACACCAAGCCACCGCGAGCGCGACGGAAGGGACGGCGCCGCGTCACAGTCGTCCGCCCTCCACAGACCGTCAGCTCGCGCTTGATGTGGACCAGATCAGGAGGTCGAGGATTCGCAGCTCGGTGAGCCGGTAGTTACGGTTCGCGAGCTCTCGCTGGAGGTCGCGCAGAGCTAAGTGGTTCCCATCCAGGTCTCGTTTGTAGCTGCGGACAAGCGCCGTAGCGCGCTCGCCGAACGACCCCGGCGAGCGCGTCCCGGGATCTTCGGTCGTCAGATACGTCTGGACGACGCTGTCGAGCATCGGGATCAGCGCCGGCCGTTTCCTGTGCAGCGCTTTCGTCATCTTCGAGAAACCGACCCCGCGGATGTCCGCGAACGCGTCGAAGAGCAGCATCAACGACCTCCACGGGATCGAGCTCGTCGCGCCCGCCAACGATGCATCAGCGCGGATCCTTCGCAAGGCGCGTTCGATCTCTCCGCGGCGCTCAACAATCGCTGCGATCTCGGCCGCCGAGATCCGGGCGCCGCCGCGGTTCGCCGCTCTGAGGTCACGCTCGTCGAATGACATGGCTTGTGAGGGGCCGTACGTCTCGTGGCCCGAGTGCGCCTCGAGGAACTCGAGCGTCAGCCCAAGCGGATTCTCGACCTCGACACCACCACGAAGGATGATCGTGCTCACGGACGCGGCGCGACGAGGTCAACAGAGCGTCGGCCGAGGTGCGCGTCCGGCTGTCGTTGATGCATTTTCCTAAGAAGCGCCAACCGCGCGGGGCTCGCCGCCCAAGAGGTTGCGCAGTGCGGACGGCGTCCGCCGTGTCTCGCTTCTGACAGCGCGACAAAAATGACTCTGATCGGCGAAGCCGAGCTCCGCCGCAAGGCGTGCCAGGTCGGACTCCCCGCCGGCAAGGCGCTCCAACGCCGCACGCACGCGGAGTCTCAAGCGGTGGCGGGAGATCGTTGTGCCGGTCGTCGAGCTGAAGATCCGGCTCAGATGGTGTGGTGAAACGGAGAGCTCTCGGGCGAGCTGATGCAGCGAGCGCCGCGGGTCGGCGGCGAGAGCCTCGCGAGCACCCGCGACGAGCGCACGCCGCGCAAGCGCCGTTGCGGGCCGCCCGGCAGCGACGGGCCGCGGATCGTCCTCCTCGAGCGCGCAGGCCGCAAGTGCGATCGCTCGCTCTTCGAGCTCCTCGGGATCGTCGCCCCGGCGAGCTCTCGTAAGCAGTAATCGATGCGCGAGATCGATCTCGGGTGAAGTGACGAGCGGTCGTCGGGGAAGCGACGGCTCGCCGCCCTGGAGCGATTCCACGACCTCGGGGCTCACGACGAGAACCGTGCAATCGTCTCCGCCGGCGTGTGGGTGGTCGTACCGCTCCTCTTGCCCAGGGTTGACGCAGTAGGCGAGCGTGAAGTCGAAGGTCGACGCCACGCCGTCCGCGTCCCGCACGAAGCATCCCCGGCGCACGAAGACCAGCGCGTGACCGGATGTATGCTCGGCACCCTGCCCGCGCCCGCGCTGCGATCGGCAGGCTACATCCGCAATCGCAATGCCGTCGCCCTCGACGAGCGTACGCCTCGACAGCATGTTCCATTGTTGCAGTCGAGCACGAATGTCCAAGACCGCAGGCCACGCGAAGCGGCACGGTGGCCTCAGTGGCTCCGCTAGTGGTCCTGCTCGTCGGTCAGGCGATGGCGTCGATGGACGCCTCGATCCTCGTCGTCGCGGCACCGAGCATCCGCTCGAGCCTGAATGCGTCGGACGCCGAACTTCAAGTGATCGTCGCGATCTACACGCTGACGTTCGGCGCGGTCGTCGTCACCGGCGCCCGACTCGGGGACATCCTCGGTAGGAGGCGGGCATTCCTGCTGGGCTTGACCGGGTTCACGGTGTCCTCGCTCGTCGGCGGTCTCGCGCCGAATCCGGCGATTCTCATCGCCGCGCGAGGCTTTCAGGGTGCAGCGGCGGCGTTGATGACACCGCAGGTCTTCTCGATCATCCAGCTCCAGTTCGATGGAGCGCGGCGAGCTCGCGCAATCGGCGCGTACTCGATGATCCTGGCGGTCGGCGTCGCCGCTGGACAGATACTCGGCGGGCTCCTCGTGACCGCGGATCTGGTCGCTGCCGCATGGCGGCCGGCGCTCCTTGTCAACGTGGCCATCGGCGCGCCCCTGTTGGTCGTGTCGCGGCGCGTGCTGGCGCCGATGGCCCCTTCCGGTGCGCAGCCACTCGACTTGACCGGCGCCGGCCTGCTCGCCGTCGCGATGCTGGCGCTCGTGGTGCCCCTCACCTTCGGGCGCGAATACGGCTGGCCGGCATGGACCTGGCTTTGCCTCGGATTTTGCGCGCTTGCGGCATTGTTGTTCGTCGCGCACGAGCGGCGCCTCCACCAGCGCGGCGGCGAACCGCTGCTCGACCTTCGGCTTCTTGGGGTGCCGAGTGTTGCTCCCGGGGTGATCGCCGTCCTACTCGTCATGGGCTGCTACGCGGGCTTTCTCGTGAGCGTGACGCTGTATCTCCAGGAGAGTCTCGGCTTCACGCCCCTGCACGCCGGTGTGACCGTCTCGATTTACGCCGCCGGATTCGCGGCCGCGAGCCTTACCTGGACCCGAGCCCGCCCGATGACTCGCGCTCGACTCCCGATGCTCGGTTCGCTCGTCATGGGCGCGGCGCTCCTCGGCATCGGGCTCAGCGCCGACGGGCACGACTGGTCTCCCGCGCTCACGACACCGCTCCTGTTTTCCGCTGGACTCGGCCACGCGTGGGCGTTCTCGCCGCTCGCCGATCGGCTCACGCGTGCCGTGCGCCAGACCCGGGCAGCTCACCTGAGCGGCCTGATTCTCACTGCAAGCGTCGTGGGTCAACTGGTCGGCGTCGCCGCGTTCGTGGGGATCTACCTCAGTGCTGGAGCGCGAAGCCCAGCCCACGGGCTCGTCGTGACAACGTGGGTGCTCTCCGGCGTGCTGGCATTGACAGCCGCGTCCGCGTTCAGGGCGACTGTCGCTCGAAAGTCCGAACCGTCCCTAGCCGGCGTCTAAGTCTGACCCAGCGGTAGCCGCGCGACAATCGGCGCCGGATCGTCGATTCGCTCAGCGGCGAATCTCTGGCCTGCCGCCATCCAGCTAAGCGACTATCGGGAGGTGCAGGAAGCTAGAGCCCGAACCGAGCCCGACCCCCGCCGCTGGTGGGCACTGGCGCTCCTTTGCGGCGCCTTCTACATGGTCATCCTTGACGCGGCGATCGTGACCGTCGCGCTCCCCTCGATCGAGGAGGAGCTCGGATTCTCGGCGCAGGGGCTGCAGTGGGTGGTGAGCGCGTACGCCCTCACGTTTGCCGGGCTGCTTCTGCTCGGCGGCCGGGCGGCCGATCTCCTCGGACGCCGGCGCGTGTTCATGGTCGGCCTCGTTCTCTTCACGCTTGCCTCGCTCCTCTGCGGGCTTGCCTGGTCGGACGACGCGCTGATCGGTGCTCGCGCCTTCCAGGGCATCGGTGCCGCGATCATGACCCCGAGCGCGCTCTCGATCATCACGACGACGTTCGAGGAGGGAGCCGAGCGCAACAAGGCGCTCGGGATCTGGGGCGCGCTCGGCGGCATTGGCGCGACGACCGCCTGGCTCATCGGCGGACCGATCGTCGACGGCCTCGGCTGGGAGTGGATCTTCTTCATCAACATCCCCGTCGGGCTCGCCGCACTTGCGCTCTCGCCTTTACTGCTGCGCGAGAGCAAAGCCGCGACGGCAAAGCGAAGCTACGACCCTGCCGGGGCGCTCACTATCACCGGTGCGCTCGCCCTGCTCGTGTATGCGATCGTCGAGGCGCCCAACACGGGCTGGGGAGACCCGCAGACGATCCTGCTTCTCGCCGGCTCAGCAGCGC
>JBKPFP010000146.1:0-5380 GCA_046744435.1 Actinomycetota bacterium
ACCGGGCCGAACACCTCCTCGCGGCACACCTTCATGTCGAGCGTCGCGTTCGCGATCACCGTCGGCTGGATCAGGTCGCCCTCCACCGCGCCGCCCGTGAGGAGCTGCGCGCCTCCCTCACGCGCTTCGTCGATCCAGGCGAGGATGCGCTCGCGCGCGCTCTCGTCCACGACCGGCCCGACGTCGGTCTCCTCCTCGGTCGGATCGCCGAGCACGAGCTGCTCGACACGCGGCAGGAAACGCTCGAGGAACCCGTCGTAGACCCACTTCTGGACGTAGATCCGCTGCACCGAGATGCAGCTCTGGCCGGCGAAGGAGAACGCATTCGCGGCGAGCTTCTCTGCCGCGAGGTCGAGGTCGGCGTCCCCGTGCACGATGACCGGCGTCGAGTTGCCCAGCTCGAGGTTGACACGCTTCCGCGGCGCGCGCTCGGCGAGCTTCCAGCCGACCTCGCTCGAGCCGGTGAAGGTGATCGCGCGCACCCGCTCGTCCTCGACGAGCACGTCGCCGATCTCGCTCGCCGGCCCGACGAGCACGTTCAGCCAGCCCGGCGGCAGCCCGGCCTCGGTCTCCAGCTCGGCGAGCAGCAGGGCCGAGAGCGGCGTCTGGCTCGCGGGCTTGAGCACGACGGCGGAGCCGGCTGCGAGCGCAGGCGCGATCTTGTGCGCGACGAGGTTGAGCGGGAAGTTGAAGGGGCTGATCGCGCCGACGACGCCGATCGGCTGCCGCAGCGTGAAGGCGAGCTTGCCCTCACCGGCCTGGGCCGCGTCCATCGGCACCATCTCGCCGGCGAGCTTGCGCGCTTCGACGGCGGCGAACGTGTACGTAGACATGGCCCGCTTGGCCTCGACCCGCGCGGCTTTCATCGGCTTGCCGGCCTCGTCCGAGATCAGCCGGGCGACCTCGTCGTGCCGCTTGCCGAGGTAGCCGGCGACGCGGACGAGAATCTCGGCGCGTTTGTGGGCCGGGAGCGGCTCCGCCATGGCCTTTTCGGCCGCATCGACCGCGCGCCGCGCCTCGTCGGCGCCAGCCTTCGCCACGCGCCCGACGACGTCTCCCGAGTACGGCGAGCGCACCTCGATCCAGTCGCCGGTCTCGACCCACTCGCCGCCGATCAGCAGCTTCCGTTCGGTTGCCGTCGCAGCCACGATGCCAGGATACGCCCGTGGACGTGCCTGACGTCAGCTACGCCGAGAGTGGCGATGTTGCGATCGCGTACCAGGCCCTCGGCGAGGGGCCGCCGGACCTCGTCATGCTCCCGTTTCTCTCCAACCTCTACACGCTCTGGCAGGCTCCGGGCTTTGCCGAGATGGGTCTGCGTCTGGCTGCGGGACGCCGTCTGATCATCGTCAACCTGCGCGGCGTCGGTCTCTCGGACCGCCCGCGAGGCTTCACGATCGAGTCGCGGATGGACGATCTCCGCGCTGTCCTGGACGCGCTCGGCATCGACCGCGCCGCGCTGCTCGGCTGGGCGGAAGCGGCGGCGACGTGCGCCGTCTTCGCCGCGGCGAATCCGGACCGAGTCGAGCGCCTCGTTCTCTACGACCCGTGGGTGAGCACCATGGTCGACGAGCGCGAGCGTGACGAGGCGCTGGCCCGGATCCGGGACGAGCGCCGGGTGTGGGGGCGGCGCGATGTCCTCGAGGACATGGCTCGTGAGCTCAACCCGCAGTGGGCCGACGATGACGACTATCTGACGTGGTTCGTCTGGCACCACCGGTTGACATCCAGCCCCGCTTCCTGGGCCGAGTTCAGGCGTATGCAGATCGACCTCGACGTCAGTGACGTGCTACCCGCGATTCGCGTGCCGACGCTGGTCATCTCCAAGGAACGCATGCGTGAGCGGTCCGCCGAGGTCGCCGCGCGCATAGCCGACGCCGAGCACGTCGTCGTCCCCGGCATCGGCCGGGCAATGCAGGAGAACGAGTTCTCCGTCGAGGCCGTCGAGTCGTTCCTGGAGGGAACGCCCACGCGCCGGATTCCGGACACCGTGCTGGCGACGGTCCTGTTCACCGATCTCGTGGGATCGACCGAGCGCGCCGCGGAGCTCGGCGACCAAGCCTGGCGCGAACTGCTCTCCCGTCACCACGAGATCGTTCGCCGCGAGCTCGCGCGGTTTCGCGGCGTCGAGATCGATACCGCGGGCGACGGCTTCTTCGCGTCCTTCGACGGGCCTGCCCGGGCGATTCACGCCGCCGACGCGATCGTGGACGGTGTCCGCGCCCTCGGCCTAGAGATCCGCGCCGGCGTGCACACGGGTGAATGCGAGCTGCACGACGGGAAGATCGCCGGCATCGCCGTCTCGATGGGTGCGCGCGTCGCCGCGTCGGCTGGGCCCAGCGAGGTGCTGGTCTCCAGCACGGTCAAGGACCTCGTGGCCGGCTCCGGGATCGAGTTCGAAGATCGCGGGAAGCACGAGTTGAAGGGCGTGCCCGGGGAGTGGAGGCTCTATGCCGTCCGTCCCTGAGACGCGCTACGCGAAGAGCGGCGACCTGAACATCGCCTACCAGGTCGTCGGCGAGGGCCCGTTCGACCTCGTCTACGTCCCCGGGTGGGTCTCGAACATCGAGGCGATGTGGGAGGAGCCCTCGCACGCCCGCCTCCTCGGGCGTCTCGCCGCCTTTTCGCGGCTGATCCTCTTCGACAAACGCGGGACCGGCATGTCGGACCCGGTGCCGGTCGACCGCCTGCCGACGCTCGAAGAGAGGATGGACGACGTGCGCGCGGTCATGGATGCGGCCGGCTCCGAGCGCGCGGCGATCTTCGGCTCGTCAGAGGGCGGCTTGATGAGCGTGCTCTTCTCCGCGACATCTCCGGAGCGCATCGAGGCGCTGATCACGCTCGCGATCTATGCGACGCGTCTCCGGAGCCGCGACTACCCGTGGGCGCCGAAGCCGGAAGCCCGGGCGGCCGAGATCGAGGAGATCGAGCGGACCTGGGGAGGCGAGATGGACATCTCCAATCTCGCCCCGAGCGCGGACGAGGCATTCAAGCGGCGCGCCGTCGCCTATTTGCGCCGCAGCGCCAGCCCGGGCGCCGCCGTGGCCCTCCTGCGGATGAACTCGCAGATCGACGTGCGGGAGGTGTTGCCGACGATCCGCGTGCCCACGCTCGTACTCCAGCGAGTCGACGACCGTGACGTGAACGTCGAGGAGGGCCGGTGGATCGCGCGCCAGATCCCGGGCGCGAAGTACGTCGAGCTCCCCGGTGACGAGCACCTGATCTGGGCCGGCGACGTCGACGCCGTCGTGGACGAGGTCGAGGAGTTCCTCACGGGCAGCCGACCCGTGCACGAGCCGGACCGGGTTCTCGCGACCGTACTCTTCACAGACATCGTCGGCTCGACCGAGAGGGCGACCGAGCTCGGCGACCGCCGCTGGCGCGAGCTCCTCGACCAGCATCATTCGCTCGTCCGGCGGCAGCTGGAGCGCTTTGGCGGGCGCGAGGTCGACACCGCGGGCGACGGGTTCCTCGCGACCTTCGACGGCCCGGCTCGGGCGATCCGGTGCGCCGACTCGCTGCGGGTGGGGGTCCGAGCGCTCGGCCTCGAGACCGGGCGGGGCTGCACACGGGCGAATGCGAGGTCGTGGGCGACGGCGTACGCGGGATCGCCGTGCATACGGGCGCCCGGGTCGCTGCGCTGGCCGGCAACGGCGAGGTGCTCGTCTCGAGCACGGTCAAGGATCTCGTCGCCGGCTCGGGGATCGAGTTCGAGGACCGCGGCACGCACAAGCTGAAGGGCGTTCCGGGCGAGTGGCGGCTCTATGCCGTCGGCTCCTCCTGAGACCCGCTACGCGAAGAGTGAGGGGCATAGGGCTACGGTCTCTGCGTGCGACATGCTGAGTTCCGCGACCCTCGCCTCGTGTCGCTCTACGACGCGGAGAACCCGTGGTCGCGTGAGGATGAGTTCTTCCTTTCCGTGGTCAACGAGAGCCCTGCTGCCCGGGTGCTCGACCTGGGGTGCGGGACGGGCCGTCTCGCCCTCGGGATGGCAGCAGCCGGCCACACTGTGACGGGGGGTGGAGCCCGCACGCGCATCGCTCGAAGCGGCCCGCGCCAAGCCTGGTTCCAAGCGCGTGACCTGGATCGAGGGCACATCGACGGTGCTTCCCGACGCGTCGTTCGATGTGGCGGTCATGACGAGCCACGTGGCGCAATTCTTCGTCGGCGACGACGAGTGGAAGCGCGCCCTCCGCGACCTCAAGCGCTCGCTCGTCCCGGGTGGCAGGCTGCTATTCGATAGTCGAGACCCGTGGGCTCGCGAATGGGAACGGTGGAACCCGGTCGACTCGCAGCATCAGATCGCGTTGTCCGACCGCCAAGCGGTCACGGCCTGGACCGAGGTCACAGCTTTCGGGGACGGAACCGTCAGCTTCACCCACCACTACGTCTTTCCCGACGGCGATGAGCTCCTGAGCACCGCCACCCTGCGCTTCCGGACGGAGGCGGAAGTTCGCTCGTCGCTGCAGGATGCGCGCTTCGGCATCGAGCAGATTTACGGAGGCTGGAACCGCGAGCCCATCGGCGCGGGAGACGGGGAGCTCCTCGTCATCGCCCGCGCCTGAGAGCCTGGCGCCTTTACTCTGTGTTCCATGTCTAGCTGGGAGTCGGATGCGCTGATCGTCGATGCCGTTCGATCGCCGATCGGCAGGAAGAACGGGACGCTTTCTTCGATCCGCGGCGACGAGCTCGCAGGGCAGGTGCTGAACGGCCTGCTCGCACGGCACGACGTCGATCCCGGCGAGATCGAGGACGTCCAGCTCGGCTGCGTGACGCAGATCGGCGAGCAGGGCTGGAACATCGGGCGCATGGTGCCGCTGGTCGCCGGCTGGCCGGAGACCGTCCCCGGCACGACGGTCGACCGCCAGTGCGGCTCGTCGATGCAGACGAACTTCAACGCGGCGGCGGCGGTCTGGTCCGGCCAGCTCGACCTCGTCGTCTCGGCGGGCGTCGAGATGATGTCGCGCGTCCCGATGGGCTCGAACGGCGGCGACCTGTCGGACAAGCTGCTCGAGCGCTGGCAGATCGTCCCGCAGGGGCTCTCCGCGGAGGCTATCGCCGACGAGTGGAACCTCTCGCGCGAGGAGCTGGACGCGTTCTCGCTCGAGTCGCACCGGCGCGCCCTGGCCGCGATCGACGAAGGGCGCTTCGAGAACGAGATCATCCCGGTCGAGGTGCAGAACCCGCACGTGGGCACCATGCTCGCGGTGGACGAGACGCCGCGCCGGGACACATCCGCCGAGGCCCTCGCCGGCCTCAAGCCGGCCTTCCTCCCCGAGGGAAAGGTGACCGCCGGCAACTCGAGCCAGATCTGCGACGGCGCGGCCGGCGTGCTGATCGCGAGCGAGCGCAAGGCGACGGAGCTCGGCCTCGAGCCGCG
>JBKPFP010000320.1:0-2766 GCA_046744435.1 Actinomycetota bacterium
CACCGACGGGATCTTCGACGGGCTGAACCCGGAGCAGCGGCGGGCGGTCGAGGCCGTCCGCGGGCCGGTCTGCATCCTCGCGGGCGCGGGGTCGGGGAAGACTACGACGATCACCAGGCGGATCGCGAACCAGGTCGCGGAGCGCGCCTTCGGCTCGAGTGAGATCCTCGCCGTGACCTTCACCGACAAGGCGGCGGCGGAGATGCGCGGTCGCCTCGAGGCGCTTGGCGTGCCCGGAGTGCGCGCCTGCACGTTCCACTCGGCGGCGCTCGGCCAGCTGCGGTTCTTCGCCGCCGAGCCGCCCGGGCGCATCCTCGCCTCGAAGGCGCTGCCGCTGCGCCACATCGGCAACTCGCTCCCGCGGCCGTACCGCTTTCGCCCTGCCGGTGACCTCGCGACCGAGATCGAGTGGGCGAAGAACCGCCGGATCGCGCCCGGGGACTACACGGCCTCGCTGGGCGAGCACGAGCCGCCGATCCCGGCGCGGCTGATGCTGCGCGTCTACCGCGAGTACGAGCGGCGCAAGGCCGACCAGGGCTGGGTCGACTTCGAGGACCTGCTCGAGCTCGCGATCAGGCTCTTCGACGACGACGAGGGCGCGCTCGCCCAGGTGCGAGATCGGTACCGGTCGTTCACCGTCGACGAGTACCAGGACGTGAACCTGCTCCAGCAGACGCTGCTCGAGCGCTGGCTGGGCGAGCGGGACGAGCTCTGTGCGGTCGGCGACGACTACCAGTCGATCTACGCCTTCACCGGCGCGAGCCCCGAGTACCTGCTCGCGATGCCGCGGCGCTTTCCGGCCGCGGCGGTCGTGCGGCTCGAGGACAACTACCGCTCGACCTCGCAGGTGCTCGAGCTCGCGAACCGGCTCGTGCCGAAGCTCGGCGGGGCGGAGAAGGTGCTGCGGCCGACGCTCGCCGGTGGGCCGGAGCCGGTCACGCGGCCGTTTGCGACCGCCGTCGACGAAGGCGCCTTCATCGTCGAGCGGATCAAGGCGCTGCACGCGAAGGGGGCGCCGCTCGAGGAGGTGGTGCTCCTCTGCCGCACGAACGCGCGGCTGGCCGACTTCGAGGAGCTGCTCGCCGACGCGGAGCTCCCGTTCCAGGGCGCGGCGCTGCTCGCCCGCGACGGCGCCCGACAGCTGCTGAAGACGCTGCGCGGGTCCGGCGGTTCCGCCGCGCGCGAGGTTCGGCGCGTCGCCCGCGACCAGGGCCTGCTCGAGCGCCCGCCCGACCGGCTGGGCGAGCGCGAGCTGACGCGCCAGAACGACCTCGCCCGGCTCGTGCGGCTCGCCGAGGAGTTCGACGACGGCTCGAGGTCGGTCCCGGAGTTCGTCGAGCACCTCGAGGCGCGCTTCGGCACGGGCGGCGAGGCCCGCGGCGTCCACCTGCTCACCTACCACCGCGCCAAGGGGCTCGAGTTCGACGCGGTGTTCCTGCCGCGGCTCGAGGAGCGCGAGCTGCCGACGAAGCTCGCAAAGACCGAGGCCGCGGTCGCCGAGGAACGGCGGCTGCTCTACGTCGGCATGACGCGGGCGAGGAAGCACCTCGCGCTGACCTGGTCGGGCAAGCCGAGTCGCTTCCTGGCCGAGCTCGGCCTACGAGGGCAGGCTCCGCCGAAGGCGGTCGAGCCCGATGACCCCATCTACGCGGCGCTGAAGCAGTGGCGACTCGAGCTCGCGAAGGCGGAAGACATCCCCGCATACGTCATCTTCCACAACTCGACGCTCGCCGCGATCGCCGCACACGCGCCGACCAGCCTTGGCGAGCTCGCGCACGTGCCCGGTGTCGGGCCGGCGAAGCTCGAGCGCTACGGCGACGAGGTGCTTGCGGTACTTGCCGCCGGCGCGCAGCGCCTGTCCGCGTAGCGGACCGGTGGAGGGGGTCTGGGGGAACCGGGAGGTTCCCCCAGCGGTAGACATTCGTCCTAGGAGTTTGGATCTCGGAACAGCAACAGCTGTCCGTGCTCACGCATGTAGTTGACGCCGGGGAACGGGCTCGGCTCAGTGTCGATCTCGAAGCCGTGCGCCTGCACGTCGATAAGGAACGCGCCCGGGCCGAAGGCCGCCGAGGCGTCGATGACCCCGCTCGATTCCCACGAGCCCGGATTGAGATCCGGCCGCAGCGACTGGTCGACCTGGGCGACCCGACTGAGCGGCCCGGACGGGAGCGTGTAGCGCCAGACCTTGGCGTAGCCCATTGCAGGGCCCTGGTTGTGACTGCCCGGATCCTCCTGGATGAGGAGGCTGCTCGCCGTCGTCTCGACGTTGTCCGGCTGGTGCATTGCGGCCGGGTTGTCGTAACCGAGCGCGTCCTGCTCGATGAGCACCGAGAGGCCCTGGACGACGAGCGGATTATCGGGATCGAGCACGAGCTTGAAGATGCGTCCGTTCGGATACGGCCCGCGCGTGCCTGAAGCCCCGCGCCGGAGCCGACCCTGGCCGTCGGAGATCGCCCGCGGCTCGCCGGTATCGGCAAGGTAGACGACGTTCGGGGTATTGCGGTCGTACGCCGTGTCCTCGATGCGAATGAACTGGAACGCCCGGACGACGTTGTGGCTCCAGTATTCGAGCACCCACTGCGGTCCGTCGGGGATTCCGGAGGGCGGAGCCGGGTAGCCGAAGTCGGACGCTCTGACGTCCGTTCCGTCTGCCCTCTTCCCGGTTGCGATCTGGCGCGGCACCGGGATGAAATGTCCGGACGCCCCGTTCGCCGCCGGGAAGTCGCCGTAGTCGTTGACGTCCGGGTCGTCCGCCTTGAAGGCGTA
>JBKPFP010000169.1:0-7629 GCA_046744435.1 Actinomycetota bacterium
CACGAGCTGGTAGTCCTCACCGTTCGCGACGCCTGCGATGCGGCGTCTCGTCGTCTGCGGCTTGTCCGACGTGATCGCCACCTTGCTGCCGCTGAGGGCGTTCACGAGCGTCGACTTGCCGACGTTCGGCCGCCCGGCGACCGCGACGAAGCCCGACCTCACAGCTGGAACGTGTCGGGCAGCAGCTCGGCGGGCGTGCGCGTGAGGAGCTCGCCGCCGGCGTCCTTGAACCTGACGCGGTCGAGCCTGAACTCGAAGAGCCACTGGCGGCAGCCGCCGCAAGGCGGAGCCGTGATCGCGATCTCCTCGAGGTCGCCGGGCCGGTAGCCGGCGGTCACCGCGCAGGCGATGGCCGTCTTCTCGGCGCAGATCCCGAGCGGGTAGGCCGCGTTCTCGACGTTGACGCCCTCGAAGACGCGACCGTCGCGGGCACGCACCGCGGCGCCGACGAAGAACCGCGAGTACGGCGCGTACGCGCGGTCGGCGATCGCCGCCGCCCGCTCGTAGAGGTCGTCGCTCACGCGAACACCTGGAAGATGACCAGCACTGAAAGCGTCCCCAGCAGCGCGCCGTAGGTGACCTCGAGGAACGAATGGATGCCCGACTCGACCCTGGTCTGCGCCACGAGCAAGGCCATCAGGAAGGCGAGCGACGAGATGAGGAACCAGTGCGTCGAGTCGCCGACCACGTTCGTGATCGCCATCCAACCGCCGAACGCGACCGCCGCGTGCCCGGAAGGCAGACCGCCGCGCAGAGGCGTGCCGCTGCCGGTGTACGCCTTCGTCGCGATGACGATGAAGATAGACAGCACGAGCGCGATCAGCGTCACCTCCGCGGGGGCATCCCGCAGGCGCTCGATCAAGCGCGAGCTGCGGTTGACGATCTGGTCGGAGAAGACGAGGTAGCCGATCGCAACTGCGTTGACGGTCGCGATCAGCACCGCGCCGGCGGCGATGTCCTTCGCCAGCTTCGCCAACGGGTCGAACGAGGTCGTGGCGACGTCGATGCCGGCCTCGAGCGCGGTGTTGATCATCTCCGCGATCAACACGAACGAGATCGCGAGCAGCAGCGCGATCAGCTCGCCCTTGTCGACGCCGAGGGCGAGCGCCGCCACGAGCACGGCGGCCGCGATCGCGAAGTGGATGCGCATGTTGCGCTGCGTGCGCAGGACGTGGATCACGCCCTCGAAGGCGAAGTTGAAGCTCTCGAGGATCGACGGCGCGCGGCGACGGGTGCTCATGAGCCCAGCTCTTCCTCCCGCGCCTCCATCTCGGCGCCGTGCTCGTAGCCGAGGAGGTGCAAGAGGCCGTGTACGAGCGGCGCACGCCATTCGGCGCCGACGACCTGCGGGCAGAGCACCGCGTCGCCCAGCTGCCGCGGCACGCCCGGCGGGAGCTGCTCGCGCCCGTCGATCGGGAAGGAGAGCACGTCGGTGACCTCGTCCTCGCCGAGGTGGTCGCGCTTCAGGCGCCGCATCTCGTCGGGGCCGACGAAGACGATTCCCAGCTCGCCGTCCTGCACGCCCTCGGCGGCCAGCACTCGTTCCGCGAGCGACCGCGCGGCGTCCGCCTCGACGTCCGCTCCGCTTCGATTGTCGAGCTCGACCGTGATCACCCGGTCACCTGCGACGCTGAGTCCCCGTCTCCTCCGCGTGGTGACGGTAGGCCTCGACGATGCGCTGCACGAGCTTGTGGCGAACGACGTCTTCGTGCCCGAAGCGGACGAAGGCGACGCCGTCGAGGGTGCCGAGGATGTTTTGCACCTGGATCAGCCCCGAGGCCTGCTCGCGCGGCAGGTCGACCTGCGTGTCGTCGCCCGTCACGACCATCTTCGAGCCGAACCCGAGCCGGGTCAGGAACATCTGCATCTGCTCCGGGCTCGTGTTCTGCGCCTCGTCGAGGATGATGAACGAGTCGTTCAGCGTGCGGCCGCGCATGAACGCGAGCGGCGCGACCTCGACGATGCCCTTTTCCATGTAGCTGGAGAGGCGGTCGGCGTCGAGCATGTCGTAGAGCGCGTCGAAGAGCGGGCGCAGGTACGGATCGACCTTCTCGAGCAGCGTCCCCGGCAGGAAGCCGAGGCGCTCGCCCGCCTCGACCGCGGGCCGCGTGAGGATGATGCGGCCCACCTGCCGCTCGGCGAGCGCCGCGACGGCGAGCGCCATCGCGAGGTACGTCTTGCCGGTTCCCGCCGGGCCGATCGCGAACGTGACCGTGCAGCGCCTGATCGCGTCGACGTAGTGTTTCTGCGTCAGCGTCTTCGGAGCGATCTTCTTGCCCCGGTGGCGCCAGACGACGTCCTCGAAGACCTCGCGGACGTCGTCCACCTCGCCCAGCGCGCCGAGCACGGCGTCGACGGTCGAGGGGCCGATCTCGTGTCCGCCCTCGACGAGCTCGACCAGCTCGTCCACGACCGCGCGCGCCTCGACGATGCTGCTCTCGTCGCCCTCCAGCGTCAGCTGGTTGCCGCGCAGCCGGACCGTGCAGCGCAGTCGGTCGCGTAGCGCGTCGAGCACGCCGTCGCCGACCGCGGCCAGCTCGGCGGCGACGTCGTTGGAGACGGAAAGCGTTTCCTGCATCCGTCCAAGTGTAGGAGCGCAGGGCGTACGATCGGCCGTGTGGAGCGCGCCGAGCTCGACGAGGTGCTGGCGGCCGTCGCCGAGGAGGCGCGCTCGTACCTGGCCGGGCTCGACGACGCGCCGGTGCTGGAGGACAGCGGCGCGGCCTCGCAGCTCGCCGGTTCGCTGCCAGAGGAAGGCTCCGGGGCGACGGCCGCGCTGCAGGAGCTGCTCGCCGCCTCGCCGGCGGCGACGCGCTCGCAGGGGCCGCGCTTCTTCCACTTCGTCACGGGCGGCGTCACCCCGGCGGCCTTCGGCGCGGACTGGCTGACGACCCTCCTCGACCAGAACTCCTTCAGCTGGGTCTCGTCGCCGTTCGGGGCGCGCCTCGAGGCGGTCGCGGTCGACTGGCTGAAGGAGCTGTTCGACCTCCCGAGCGACTGGAGCGGCGTCCTGACGACCGGCGCGACGACCGCGAACTTCACCGGGCTCGCCGCCGCCCGGCGCTGGTGGGCTGGGCGGCATGGCGTCGACGTCGACTCCGCGGGCCTGGCCGGCTTGCCCCCGGTCCCGATCTTCTCGAGCGGCTACATCCACTCGAGCGCGATCAAGGCGCTCGGCATGCTCGGGCTCGGGCGCAACACCGTTCGCACGTTCGCGCGGGACGAGGTCGGGCGGCTCGACGTCGACGGCCTCGAGCACGCGCTCGCGGACCTCGACGGCGCCCCGGCGATCCTGGTCGGCAACGCGGGCGACGTGAACTCGGGCGACTTCGACCCGCTCACCGACCTCGCCGACCTGGCCGAGCGCTACGGCGCCTGGCTGCACGTGGACGGCGCGTTCGGGCTCTTCGCGCGGCTGGCGCCGGGCACCGCCCAGCTCGCCGCCGGCGTCGAGCGCGCGCACTCGGTGATCGCCGACGGCCACAAGTGGCTCAACGTGCCGTACGACTGCGGCTTCGCCTTCGTGCGCGTGGACACGGCCGAGCTCGAGCGGACCTTCTCGCTCGCCGGCGCCTACCTCCCGTCCGACGACAAGCCGAACTTCGGATATCGCGGCCCGGAAGCGTCGCGGCGCGCGCGTGCGCTCGCTGTCTGGGCGACGCTGCGCGCGTACGGGCGCTCCGGCTACCGCGATATGGTCGAGCGCCACCTCGCGCTCGCGCAGCGGCTCGCCGGCCGGGTCGAGGAGGCGCCCGACCTCGAGCTCCTCGCTCCCGCCAAGCTGAACATCGTCTGCTTCCGCTTGCACCCGCCGGGCGCGGCCGAGAGCGACCTCGACGACCTCAACACCCGGCTGGGCGACACGATCCTCGAGGACGGCCGCGTCTACGCGGGCACGACGGTCTACGGCGGCCGCACGGCGCTGCGCCCGGCGATGGTCAACTGGCGCACGCGCGAGGAGGATGTCGACTTCTTCGTCGACGTCGTCCGGGAGCTGGGCGTCCGCCTCAGCTAGCCCGTGTAGCCGATATTGCCGACGTCGCGGTAGAGAGCCTCGACGTTGTTGCCGTCCGGGTCGAGCAGGTAGGCGGCGTAGTACCCCGGTCCGTAGTTCTCGCGGTAGCCCGGCTCGCCGTTCGAGCGGAACCCGGCCTCGACCCCCGCGCGGTGAAACGCGTCCACCTCGTCACGAGAAGCCGCTCGGAAGCAAAGGTGGAGGTCCTGCGTCGCCGGCGTCCGGTCGACGACGTTCAAGTTCGTGAAGCCGGTCCACTCTTCCGTTTCGGCGACGCGCGGGATTCCGAGGGTCTCGAGGACGGTCTCGTAGAAACGAACGCTCTCCGCGTAGTCGCTTGCGTGCACTTCGACATGGTCGAAGATCGGCCGCGACCAGTCCCAGTCCTCGACCTTCACGCGAGCTTCTCGCGGACGAGCTGGCTGACGTGGCCGCCGTCGGCGCGGCCCGCCACCTGGGGCATGACGTCGGCCATCACGCGCCCGAGGTCGCGCAGACTCGTCGCGCCGCACTCGGCGATCGCGTCGTCGATGATCGTCTCCAGCTCCTCCTCGGTGAGCGGCTCGGGCATGAACTCCTCGATCACCGCGAGCTCCTGCTCCTCTCGCTCGGCCCGCTCCTCTTTGCCGCCGCCGCGGAACGCCTCGGCCGCCTCGATCCGCTTCTTCTTCTCGCGCTGGAGCACCTGCAGTTCTTCCTCGTCGTGGAGCTCGCGCTGGAGCTCCTTCTCGGCTGCCCGCAGGTTGGAGAGGATCAGGCGCAGCGCGTCCCGCCTCATGCCGTCTCGCGCGCGCATCGCCTCGGCGAGCTCGTCCTCGATGCGACCGATCAGGCTCACGCAGGCAACCCTCGCATCCGCCCGCCGAGCAGGTGCCAGTGGAGATGGAAGATCGTCTGGCCGCCGCCCTCGCCGACGTTGACGACGACTCGGTAGTCGTCGAGCCCAAGCTCCCGCGCCGTGTCGGCCACGAACTCGAGCATGCGCTTCGCCTCGTCGGGCGGGAACTCGCCGACCTCGCGGAAGGTCGGCACGTGCCGCTCCGGGATGATGAGCAGATGGGTCTCCGCCTTCGGGTTGATGTCGTTGATCGCCACGAAGCCGTCGCCGCGGCGGACGTGGTCGCCCTCCGCGACCAGCCCGCAGAAGAGGCAGTCAGCAGGCACCGACGATTCCCTCCTCGGTGACTGCGGTCGCGAGCACGTCCACGAGGTCGCCGACCGGGGCCGGGCCTTCGAGGATCCACGGCGAGTAGTCGTCGCCGTAGCCGCGAGCCGGTCGGTCGACGAGCACCACGTCCCGCCCACCGAGCTTCGTGCGCCAGCGCCGCTCGCAGGCGGCCTGCGACGCGGCCCGGAGGCGCGCGCTGCGCTCCCTCTTCGTCGCGGCCGGCACGCTGTCGTCGGCCGCGGTCGCCGTCCCTGGGCGCGGCGAGTAGGGGAACACGTGCACCTTCGTGATCCCGGCCGCCTCGACGAGGCGCAACGTGTTGCGGAAGGCCCGCTCGTCCTCGCCCGGGAAGCCGACGATGACGTCGGTCGTCAGGTTGAAGGACGCCAGTGGCTCGAGCCGGCGCAGGTAGGTCGCGGACGAGTAGCGCCGCGCCATCGCGCGCAGGACGCGGTCGTCCCCGGACTGGAGCGGGACGTGGAGATGGCGCGAGACCGTCGGCGTCTCCTCGAGCGCGCGCACGAGCTCGGGATCGACGTGGTTGACCTCGATCGACGAGAGCCGAAGGCGCTGCAGGCCGGGCGTGGCGCCGGCTTCACGGACGAGCCTGGCGAGCTTGTAGCCGGCGGCCCTGTCGCGGTAGCAGCCGAGGTTGATGCCGGTCAGGACGACCTCGCGGTGGCCCTGGTCGACACGCCGCCTGACCTCGGCCAGCACCGCGTCGGCTGAGCGGCTCCGCGACGCGCCGCGCACGAGCGGGACGACGCAGAAGTTGCAGGAGAAGCTACAGCCGTCTTGCACCTTGACGAAGGCGCGCACGCGGTCGAGGCGCGCGTCGGCCTGGACGCAGCCGATCGCACCGACGTCGCCGGCCACTACCGCGGGCGTTTCCTCACTCGACCGTGCGACGACGGTCACGTTCTCGGGTAGGCCGGTGAACGCGTCGGCGAGGTTGGCGCCGCAGCCCGTCACGTAGACGCGCGAGTGGGTGCGGGCGGCGCGGGCCGCGGCCTTCCGCGACTTGCGGACGGCCTCGTTCGTCACGCAGCAGGTGTTGACGACGGCGACCTGCGCCGACCCGCTCCGCTCGACGTGGCCGTCGCGGAGCAGACGCTCGCGGATCGCGTGCGCGTCGGTGTGCGAGACCTTGCAGCCGAGGAAACGGACGGCGAACGTCGCCATGGAAGCGCGGATGCTACTCGCGCTCGAACCGGTCAGCGGCCCAGCCCTCGGCGGCGACGCGGGCGGCGTGCCTGTAGTCGGCCAGCTCGGGCCGGTGCGGCTCGAGGTAGCCGGAGGTGACGGCCGTGTGCGTGCGCAAGCGCGGCACCACGTGCTCGACGGCCTCGAGCGAGATGTTGACGACAGCGATCTCCGCGTCGGGCAGCTCGTCGGCGGCCGCGTCCGCGAGGAGAATCGTCAGCTCGGTTCCGTTGCAGCGCGCGTTCCGCCGGGTGGCCTCGACCGCCGACGGATCGAAGTCGACCGCCGTGACCGGAGCGAAGCCCAGCTTCGCGGCGGCGACCGAGACCACCCCTGAGCCGCAGCCGACGTCGAGCAGGCTGCTTCGTGTGACGTCGAGCAGCAGCTCCAGACAGAGCCGCGTGGTCGCGTGCGCGCCGGTGCCGAACGCCCGCCCGGGATCGATGACGACCTCGACCGAGCCCGCGGCCGGCTCGAGCCACGGCGGCCCCACCCAGAGCGGACCGACGCGGACCGGGCGGTGAAAGGAGCGCCAGCGCGCGTCCCAGCCGGCGTCGACGTCTACCGCACGCGCTCCGCCGAACGCGAGCGAGAGGCGCTCCTCCCCGCCGGCGTTCGTGTACGCGACGAGCTCGACGTCGTCGCCCGCGTCGCGCTCCTCGAAGCCCTCCGGGAAGAGCTCGAGCATCAGTGCGCGAGCCTCCTCCGCCCTCCGCTCCGGAACGGTGACCGAGACCCGTCGCAGCGGGCTAGCGGAAGGCACTCTTCAGCTTCTCGAAGAAGCCCTCCCCCGGTCCGTACGTGCGCTCGTCCGCCGCGCGCTCGAACTCCTCCAGCAGGCGCCGCTGCTCGTCATCGAGGCGACGGGGCACCGCGACGTTGACGAGCACCCGCTGGTCGCCGCGCCCGAACGACTGCAGCACGGGCATGCCGAGACCGCGCAGGACGCGGATCTCGCCCGGCTGCGTCCCGGGCTGAAACTCGAGCTCGAGCTCGCCCTCGAGCGTCGGCACCTTCACCTTCGCGCCGAGGGCGGCCTGCGTCATCGTCAGGTCGAGGGTCGAGAAGACATCGTCGCCCTCGCGCACGAACGTGGCGTGCGGCCGGATGCGGACGAGCACGTAGAGGTCGCCCGAGCGGCCGCCGAGCAGGCCGGCGTGCCCCTCCCCGGAGAGCCTGATCCGCTGCCCGTCGTGGATCCCGGCCGGGATCTCGACCTCGAGCTCGCGCTCCTCGGGCCGGC
>JBKPFP010000352.1:0-6643 GCA_046744435.1 Actinomycetota bacterium
TGCCGCCACTACGTCGTGGTGCGCTTCGCGCCCGCGCGCCGGGTCGCCGGCTACGAGCTGCCCTACCGCCACGCGGTCGACCGCGCCTAGACGGAGCCCGGTGTCAGACAGCGGCATCGTGGTCGCGGGTGGAGGGCAGACAGGTCCCCGGTGTCTGACACCGGTCGGAGCTAGGCGGCGAGCTGCTTGTCCCAGTAGCGCTTCAGGCCCGCGTACGACTGCCAGAACGGTGCGGCGCGCTCGTAGTACGGCGCGTCGCCATCCTCGTCCGCCAGGTCGGCCCGCGCGGCCTCGACGAACTCTTCCTCTGTCAGGCCCTGCCGCACGCGCTGCGCCCACACGCGCAGCTCGCGGCGCAGGCGCCGCAAGTGGTCGCGCGGCGTCTCGACGACGCTGAAGTGGATCAGCGCCAGCCGCTCCGGGCCGCGGGCCTCGATCTCGTCGATCGTCCGCTCCCAGGCCTCGAGATCGACTTCGGGCGGCGGCGAGACCGGGATGATGTAGCGGCCCGGGACGATGCGGACGCCCGCAGCGTCGCCCGCATAGAGCGTGCCGTCTGCTTCCAGGTAGCAGACGTGGTGGTTCGCGTGGCCCGGCGAGGGGAAGCACTCGAAGCTGAGCACGCGCTTGCCGACGGCGTGGACGTTCTGCTCCGGTATCGGCGCCAGCTCGCCCCACAGCGTGTCGAACTCGTCGCCGTAGAGCCGCCGCGCGCTGCGCTCGAGCCGGCTCGGGTCGACGAGGTGCGGCGCGCCGATCTCGGACACGTGCACCTGCAGCCCGGGATGCTCGCGGACGAGAACCCCCGCCGCGCCCGCGTGGTCGAGATGGATGTGCGAGAGGAGCAGGTGGCGGAGGTCGCCGACTGCCAACCCCTGCTCGGCGAGCCTTTCCTTCAGCGCCGGCACGCACGTCGTCGGGCCGCAGTCGAGAAGCGCCGGGCCGTCAGAGGTGTCGAGCAGGTAGACGCCGATGACGCGCTCGTCGCCCTGGTGGTGGAGATCGAGGGGCGCGGGTTGACCCACGCCCCCGATCCTACGGAGTGCGTGTCAAGCTGCGGGTACGGGCCGGGCGCGACGGCGGACGAGGAACACTCCCGCAGCGGCGAGCACTGCGGCCGCGGCGAGTGCGCCGAGCAAGCCTTTCGAAAGGAACGAGCCGTCCGATGAAGAGCCGCTCGGGGCGATTCTCGGCAGCCCCGCCGAGACCAGCGTCTCCTTGAGTCCCGCGCCCGCGACGAACCAGCCGCCGCGCGTCTTGATCCGATACACCTTCTGCCCGGGCTCCATGTACGTGACGGGGCTCGGCGTGGCGTAGGGATACACGTCCTGGCGCAACACGAACGTCTCGCCTTCGGGGCCAGGCACGGTGTACGTGATCTCGTACATCGGGCCGAGGTCGCCTCGCGGCCGGCTGTCGTGCATCGCGTCGGGCGTCTGCCGGAACGCGGCCGAGAAGAAGCCCGCCCGCTCGGACAGCTCGAGGAGTGGGCTTCCCGGCGCGAGGTTCCCCGTGACGTCGATCCCGCCGCCGGTCCCGGGGCCGTCGATCGATGCTGCCGACGGCCCCTTCGCCAGTGCCGCAGCGGGTGCCCCCAACGCCAGCGCCGCGAGCAAGAGGAGAACCGGCTTCATCTCACGCAGCCTGGGCAGGCCGCTCGCGGCGCCGCAGGAAGACCACTGTCGCCCCGGCGAGCAGCAGAGCCGCTCCCGCCATCGCGCTCAGCAGCTCCGCCGAGAAGAACGACGAGTCGTCGGACGAGGACCCGCCCGGTGCGAGCTTCGGCAGGCCCGCCGAGACGAGAGTGTCCTTGAGAACCGGCGCGGCCTTGAACCAGCCGCCACGGGTCTCCTCGGTTCCGAAGAACTTCTGCCCCGGCTTCATGTACGTGACCGGGCCGCCGGGCGCGTACGGATAGATGTCCTGCTTGAGCCTGTCGAGCTCGTTGTTCGGTCCGGGCACCGTGTACGTGACCGTGTACTTCGGCCCCAGGTCGCCACTCGGGCGGCTCGCAAGCGTTGGATCCGGCTCCTGGCCGAACGTGAGAGCGAAGAACCCGCCCAGCTGGGTCAGGTCGCCGAGCGGTGTGCCGCCGCTCTCGCCGCCACCGGTGAACGAGATCCCGCCGCCGTCTCCAGGGCCGCTCATCTCGGCGCCGGACGGGCCTTTGGCCAAAGCTGTCGCCGGGAGCGCGAGCGCGAGCGCGGCGAGCAGGAGGAGGATCGGTTTCATCGTGAGCTCCTTTCGAGATGCGTGCCTGGAGCCTCTACACCGCACACGTGCAGCGGGTTCCGCCTAGGCGCGCTCCAGGACGCCGACGAAGTTCGCCTCGTCGTGGAGCACGTGCCGCAAGCGCCAGCCCGTTCCGGCGACGATCTCCTCCATCTCCGCCGGCGAGACCAGGAGCCAGTCCATCCATGGCGTGGCCACCGTCCCGTAGCGGACACGGAAGCGCGCCTCGCCGGCCATGCGCCCGCTCGCGCGATTTCGCTCGTGGTACGAACGGTTGACGGGGTCGTCGGCCAAATGCGGGTCGTGACAGCCGGCGAGAATCCGGGCGTCCTCGCTCGTCACGCCCTTGAGCCTCCGGAGCAGCCACCGGGCACGGCGCGGATTGGCGAACAGTCCGAAGTTGTTCCCGAACAGGACGATCGTGTCGAAGCGGCCGATCGACGATCCGATCCTAGTGAGCGGCAGGAGGCGCGTGTCGTGGACTCCACGGCGGTGGCAGACCTCGAGCGCGAGCGGAGAGACGTCGACGGCGACGACGTCGTGACCACGCTCCTGGAGCTCGAGCGCGACGCGGCCCGCGCCGCAGCCGACGTCGAGCACCGGGCCGCGCACGTAGCGGAGCGCCTTCCGCTCCGACGCGTGCCACTTGCGCGGCCCCGAGAGGTACCAGGCCATCGCTTCGGTGTCGACGAGGCCGTCGTCGCGCTCGACGATGACCGTGACGTTCCTGCCCTCGAACTGGTCGAGCAGAGCCCGCCCGAAGGCGTCTCCCAGCCCGGGCGTCACCTCCTAGGTGCCGGCGGTCGCCGCCGAGCGGACGAGTGCCGCCTCGAGGTCGGCGATCAGATCGTCCACGGACTCGATGCCGACCGAGAGGCGAATGAGGTTCTTCGGCACGGGGAACGGCGAGTCGGCCGTCGACGCGTGCGTCATCTCCGCCGGGTGCTCGATCAGGCTCTCGACGCCGCCGAGGGACTCGGCGAGCCGCCAGATCTTCGTCCGCCCGACGAGCTCGACCGCCTCCTCCTCGGAGCCGGCCAGGAACGAGACCATGCCGCCGAAGTCCTTCATCTGCCGCTTGGCGATCTCGTGCCCGGGGTGATCCGAAAGCCCCGGGTAGAGCACCTTCTCGACCGCATCGTGTGCGGCGAGGTACTCGGCGACCCGGCGCGCGTTCTGGCTGTGCCGCTCCATCCGCAGGGCGAGCGTCTTGATCCCGCGCAGGACGAGCCAGCAATCGAAGGGCCCAGGTACCGCGCCGAGCGACTTCTGCAGGAAGTAGAGGCGCTCGGCGATCGTCGGGTCGTTCGTCGCCGCGAAGCCGCCGATCACGTCCGAGTGCCCGCCGAGGTACTTCGTCGTCGAGTGGACGACGATGTCGGCACCGAGCTCGAGCGGGCGCTGGAGGTACGGAGTCGCGAACGTGTTGTCGACGACGACGATCGCGCCGACCTCGTGGGCGGCCCGCGCGGCCCCCTCGATGTCGATCACGTTCAGGAGCGGGTTCGTCGGCGTCTCGAGCCAGACGATGCGGGTGCGCTCGTCGAGGTGCTCGCCGAGCCCCTCGTTGATCTGCTCCGCGGTGAGGAACGCGACGTCGTAGCCCTTCGGCTCGTAGACCTGCGAGAGCAGCCGGTAGACGCCGCCGTAGACGTCGTTGACCGAGACGATGCGCTCGCTCGGGTGCACGAGGTGCAGGACCGTCGTGACTGCTGCCATCCCGGACGCGAAGGCGACGCCGTGCTCGGCGCTCTCGAGCGAGGAGAGGCAGATCTGGAGTGCCGTGCGCGTCGGATTGGCCGCGCGCGAGTAGTCGTAGCCCTTGTTCTGGCCGACCGCGTCCTGCGCGAACGTCGAGGTCTGGTAGATCGGCACGATGACCGAGCCGGTCGCGGGGTCGGGCTGCTGCCCCTCGTGGATCGCGCGCGTCTCGAAGTCCATAGACGATTCGATTCTAGTGGCGGAGGCTGCTGCGCCAGACCGCTGGCACGCGCCGCGAGTAGACGATCTCCCTCGCGCCCAGCCAGCGGCCGAGCCTGCGCACCGCCTTCGCAATTTCCAGGCCAGCGCCTTTTGGCGCACCCTTCTCCGCGAAGACGCCCTTCACCTGCAGCTCGCCTGCCCTCCGGTCCATGACCGGCTCGATCCGCCCGATCAAGCGGTCGCCCTGCAGGATCGGCAGCACGTAGTACCCGTACTCGCGCTTCGCCTTCGGGACGTACATCTCGAGCCGGTAGAAGAAGTCCCAGAGCGCCTCGGCGCGGTCGCGGTCGTGGACGAGGCGGTCGAAGGGCGACAGGAACGTGACCCGCTTCGGCACGCGGCCGTCGGCCGCCTCGGGGTGCGCGACCAGGCGGCGCCTCACGAGCCGGACGCCGAGGGCGCGGAAGCGCTTCTCGTCGAGGAGCCGCTTGGCCTCCCGGAGGGGGACCGTCTCCGTCTCGGGATACCAGCGCTCGGCGAGATCCCAGAGCCGCTGGTTGCCCTGGCGGCCGGCCACCGCAATGCGACCGCGGAGTTGCAGGAGCTCCAGCATCCACGTCAGCTGGGCTCGCGTGCCCCACCACACAGTGCGCTCGTCGGCCCGAGCTGCGTGGTGCTCGAGCTCCCGCGAGGGCATCGGTCCGTCCCTCTCGAGCTCGCGGAGCACATACCGCCGGAGCCCCGCCTGCTCCTGCATGAATCCCTTCTGCCAGCGGTGCCACTTCAGGTGGCCCCAGGGCTCGCGCATCCTTGCCCGGAGCAGCGGCAGGTCCTCGATCGGGTAGATGAACGCGTTCCATTCGACGAGCTTCCGGTCCTCCCACAGCAGCCGGTCGAGCTCGGCATGGTCGAAGCGGCCGAGCCGGCTCCAGAGGACGAGGTGTTGCGGCTTGGCGACGGTCGAGATGGGATCCATCTGCAGGAAGCCGAGCCGCCGCACCGTGTCGAGAACGTCTGTCGCCGACCCGTCGAGCGCCTGCGACCGGACGGCGATCCGCCGCGCTTCCTCGCGGGTGACCTCCCTGGGCTTCACTCGGTCCAGGTCGGGAGCTCGAGCGCTCGCTCGAACGCGGCGCGGTCGTGCACCGGCTCGCCATGCGCGACGATGACGCGCTCGAACGGAAGGTCGAGCATGACCCGCAGCGCCGGCAGGACACGCTCCTCGTGCCACGGTGTGTCCCAGACGAGAAGCTCGCCCTCGGGTGCGGTGAGCGCGTCTGCGAAGACGATGGTGCGGTGCTCCGGCACCCACAACGGCGTCTCGTTGCGGCCGCGGCCGTCGTAGAGGGCGACGAAACCGCCGGGCAGCTCGTAGCCGGGCAGGACCAGCTCGAGGTCGGTCTCCGGCACGTCGCCGCGGTGGAAGACGTCGGGGCCGTAAGCGCGCGCCCTGTAGCGCTGCACGAAGAGATCGGTGCCCCGCACGTGATCCGGCTTGAGCACGACGACCATGGTCGGCGGCCGGGCGTCGAGCCGCGCCCAGACCTCGCTGGCCTCGTCGGCGGGCGCGAGCGGGTCGAGGAGCGCCACCTCGCCACCCGCCTCGACGACGGTCGAGTTCACCTCCGGCCCCCACGCGCCGCCCGGCCTCCAGTCGGGGTACTCCTCCCGCCAGAGCCAGAGCCCCGGCGCCATGTCTCGAACCTCGTGCGGCAAGGCGCTAGCCGCTCGAGTTGCCTCTCTGGTGGGCGAGGTACTCGAGCAGATCGGTGCGCGTGAGGACTCCGACCGGCTTGCCCGCCTGTGCGACGACGACCGCGTTCGTCCGGCCGGTCAGCGTGGCGAACACCTCGTCCAGCGGCTCGTCGACGTCGATCGCGGGCAGCGGCGGCTGCATGGCGGCGGCGACGTCCTCGTGCAGCGCGTCGGGGTTCTTGAAGACGCGGTCGAGCAGGTCGCGATCCTGAAGGGAGCCGATCACGTCGGCCAGCGAGTCGAGCTCGCCGTTGCGCACGACCGCGAGCTGCGAGATCGAGTAGCGCTGCATGAGGTCGATCGCCTCGCCGACCTTCTGGTGCGACTCGATCGTGATCAGGTCGGGGATGTCCGGCTCCTCGGTGCGCTTCGCGCTCAGCACCTGGGCGACGGTCGGCGACGGCTGCTCGCGCTCGAGGAAGCCGAGATCCAGCATGTAGTTGTCGTCGTAGAACTTGGACAGGTACGCGCGGCCGCTGTCAGGGATCAGCGTGACCACCGTCCTGCCCTCGCCGAGCTGCTTGGCGACTTCGATCGCCGCCCAGACGGCCGTCCCGCCGGAGCCGCCGATCAGCAGGCCCTCCTCGCGGGCCATCCTCCGGGCGGTGAGGAACGAGTCCTTGTCGGACACCGTCACCCACTGGTCGACGATCGAGCGGTCGAACGTCTGCGGCCAGAAGTCCTCGCCGACGCCCTCGACGAGGTATGGGTGCATCTGGTCCTCGCCCGAGGT
>JBKPFP010000314.1:0-3264 GCA_046744435.1 Actinomycetota bacterium
CGGCCTCCGCCGAGGCCGCCGAGGCCCAGAACGCGACCCTCGAGTTCATCCTCGTCAACCACCCGCTCGACTGCCCGGTCTGCGACAAGGGCGGCGAGTGCCCGCTGCAGGACCTCACCTTCCGCTGGGGCCCGCCGGTGACGCGCATGACCTTCGACAAGCGCACGCTCGAGAAGCCGATCCCGATCTCGCCCACGATCGCGCTCGACCGCGAGCGCTGCATCCTCTGCTACCGCTGCACGCGCTTCTCCGAGTCGGTCGCCGAGGACGGCCAGCTGGTGGCGAGGAACCGCGGGGCGCAGTCGATCATCGCCACCTTCGAGGACGAGCCGTACCGCGCGCCCTTCTCCGGGAACGTGATCGAGCTGTGCCCCGTCGGCGCGCTCACCTCGACCCAGTACCGGTTCGAGGCCCGCCCGTGGGAGATCCAGAACGTGCCGACCGTGTGCGGCATGTGCCCGGTCGGCTGCAACGTCGACGCGACCACGCGCGAGGGCAAGGTCAAGCGCATTCTCGCTCGCAACCACCCGGAGGTCGACCGCGGCTGGCTCTGCGACAAGGGCCGGTTCGCCTTCACCCATCTCCGCGCGCAGGACCGCATCGCCGACCCCGCGCGGCGCGTCGGCCCGCGCCGCTTCGAGGAGCTGTCCTGGGACGCCGCGCTCGACGAGGCCGAGGCGATGCTGCGCAAGGCGGAAGGCCGGACCGTGACTGCGCTCTCCGGCTCGGAGACCGTGGAGATGGCCTTCGCGCTCGGCAGGCTCCTCCGCGGCGGCCTGGGCGCGCACTCGGCGCTGCTTCCGGAGACGGTCAGCCCTGCCCTCGACGCCTTCAGGGCCCCGCTCTCGACGATCGCCGAGGCGAAGCTCGTCGTCGTGCTCGGCGACGACCCGGTCGTCGAGCGCGCCCCGATCGTCGACCTCTGGCTGCGAGCCGCGCGCCGGGCGGGCGCGGACGTAGTCACGACCCGCATCGGTGCTCGCCAGGGCGGCGTCCCGCACGTCACGGAGCTCGACGAGCGCCTCCGCACAGAGGAGAGCGCAGTCCTCATCTGGTCGGGACCGCACGGGGCCGGGGGCGAGATCGTGGCGGGCCTCGCGGAGGAGCTCGGATTCGCAGCCCGCGAAGGCTGCGCGGCTTTCTACCTCCCGCAGACGGCGAACGGGCGCGGAGTCGCCGACGCCTGGGCGGCCGCGGGAGACGGCGAGGAGGCGAACCCGGAGCCGATCGGCCTCTTGATCGCCTCGGGCGACGAGGCGGTGGCCAACCCGGACGTGCACGCCCTCGGCGAGCAGGCCGAGGCCGTTCTCGCGATCTCGATGTTCCGGAGACCGCTGACCGGCTGGGCCGACCTCGTCCTGCCCGGGACGAGCTACCTCGAGCGCGACGGCACCTACGTCAACCTCGAGGGGCGGCTGCAGCGGCTCCGCCGGGCCGTGATCCCGCCGGGGCCGGACGAGCTCGCCTGGATCGCGAAGCTGGCCGAGCGCTTTGGAGTCGACGTCTCGCCGCACGCGCCGCAGGTCTTCGCCGAGCTGTCCGCGACCGTCTACGACGGGCTCGAGTACGGACGTGTCGGCGAGCTCGCGCCGCTCCCGCCGCCGGCCGAGGCGCCTGCCACCGCGGCCCGACGGCCGCAGGCACGCCGGCCGGCCGGCAAGGGCCTGCGACTCGTCACGTACCGGCCGCTCTTCTCGGGGCCCGCCGTCGAGCGCGTCCCCGAGCTCCAGTTCCAGCGGCCGGGGGCCGAGATCGAGCTCTCGCCGGAGGACGCGCGCCGGCTGAAGGTCGAGCCGGGCCGCACAGTGCGCGTGAGCTCGAACGGAACCTCGATCGAGCTGCGCGCCCGGGTCAGCCGCGAGCTGGTCAAGGGCGCGGCCCGCGTCGCGGCCGAGCACGCGCAGGGGCTCGGAACGCACGTTCAGGTGGCGCCGTGAACCAGCCCTGGTGGATCGACGTGATCAAGTCGCTCGTGATCATCAACCTCCTGATGGCGACCTTCGCCTACTCGACCTGGCTCGAGCGCAAGGTCATCGGCCGCATGCAGCTCCGCTACGGGCCAAACCGGACCGGCCCGTTCGGCCTCCTGCAGCCGATCGCCGACCTGGTCAAGCTGATTCGCAAGGAGAGCTTCTACCCGGCGACGGCCGTCGACCTGCTCTACATCAGCGCTCCGGCACTCTCGGCCGCGACCGCGCTCGCCGCGTTCGCCGTCATCCCGTTCGGCGAAGGCTGGCACGTCGCCGGCTACGACATCTCCGGCGAGGTCGCGAACCTCCCGATCTCGCTGATCCTCGTCTTCGCGCTCGGCTCGCTCGGGATCTACGGGTTCATCGTCGGCGGCTGGGCCTCCGACTCGAAGTACTCGCTTCTTGGCTCGATGCGCACCTGTGCCCAGCTCGTGTCCTACGAGGTCGCGCTCGCGCTCTCGGTGCTCGGCGTCGTGCTCATGGCCGGCTCGCTCTCCCTCGTCGAGATCGTCGACGAGCAGTCCAACTCAGTCTGGTACGCGCTGCCGCAGTTCGTCGGGCTCCTCGTCTTCTTCTTCGCGGGGATCGCCGAGACGAACCGCCCGCCCTTCGACCTGCCCGAGGCCGAGCAGGAGCTCGTCGCGGGCTATCACACCGAGTACAGCGGTATGCGCTTCGGCCTCTTCTCGATGGCCGAGTACATCAACATGATCACGCTTTCGGCGCTCGCCGTCACGCTCTTCTTCGGCGGCTGGCTCGGCCCCTGGGCACCGCTCGGCCCGCTCTGGTTCGTGCTCAAGCTCGGAGTGCTCGTCGTCATCTTCATCTGGCTGCGCGCGACCCTCCCACGGCTCCGGTACGACCAGCTGATGGACTTCGGCTGGAAGGTGCTGCTGCCCGTGGCGACGGTCAACGCGCTCATCACCGCCGCGTTGGTGATCGCGCTGTGAGCCCGCAGCCGTTCGACTCGCTCAAGGGCTTCGGCGTCACGCTGAAGCAGGTCTTCAAGAAGCCGATCACGCAGCAGTACCCGGAGTACAAGCGGCCCGTCTACCCGCGCTTCCGAGGCCGGCACCGCCTCTGGCGCTACGAGAACGGGCTCGAAAAATGCGTCGGCTGCTCCCTGTGCGCGGCCGCCTGCCCCGCCGACTGTATCCGCGTCGTGGCCGAGGAGAACACTCCCGACAACCGCGTGTCCGCCGGCGAGCGTTACGCGCGCATCTACGAGATCAACCTCTCCCGCTGCATCTTCTGCGGCTACTGCGAGCTGGCGTGCCCGTTCGACGCGATCACG
>JBKPFP010000449.1:0-5849 GCA_046744435.1 Actinomycetota bacterium
CTCGTGGGCTCGGAGATGTGTATAAGAGACAGGGGCAGCCCACCCCGGCCGTCGCAGCACTCGACCGACGAGCGCGTCCCACGAGCCGGCACGCACACGCGCTCGCCGCCGGCGCAGAAGCGGGATGCGCCCACGCTCGACACGGTCACCCAGAGCCGAGAGCACGGCAGGGAGAACCGTGAGCGAGCCGACGAGGGCGACTGTCACGACCAGCATCGCGCCAACGCCGACAGACGCGATCTCGCGGCTGCCGCTGACGAGCATGCCCGCCATGGCGATCAGCACCGTCAGGCCGGAGACGAGCACCGCATGACCCGACGTGGCCGCCGCGGCATCGAGCGCGGCCGAGGGGTTCTTGCCGGTCGCACGTTCCTCGCGCTCACGGCGGAGGTAGAACAACGAGTAGTCGACGCCGACGGCAAGGCCGATGAGGAGGATCACCGAACTCGCCGCGTCGTCGGCGGGCGCGACCTGGCTCACGACTGATAGCAGGCCGAGAGCGCTCACTACGGCCGTGAGTGCGACGAGCAGCGGCACCGTCGCCGCGATGATCGAGCCGAATGCGATGATCAGGATGGCGAGCGTGAGCGGGATCGAGAAGTACTCCGCCCGCCTCAAGTCGGCTCCAATCGTCTTGTCGACTGCCTTCTCGGCACTACGTTCACCGAGCTCCGCGATATAGAGGCCAGGGTTCGCGCGCTGAACGCGCTCGACCGCGGCGAGCGGCTCGTCGATCTCCGAGCCGCCGTACTCGAACGGAACGAGTGCCGTGCGCCGGTCGTCCGAACGCTCGACGTCCTCGATGCTCGTTACGCCGGGCGTACGCCGCAGCGCTTGCCGCACCTCGGAAATGGCCCGCTCGAGGCCCCTCGTCGATCGGCTCCCCTGGATGAGAACCAGCTCCGAGTCCGTCTCGGCGAAACCGGCGTCGGCCAGGATACGTTCCGCCCGGCCCGATTCGCCGGTGCCGCCTTCGACGTCGCTCAGCTCCTTCGTCCCGACTGCCGCGCCGAGGACGAGCGACACGGCGACGAAGGCGAGCCAGCCGCCGATCGCGAGCTTGCGATGCCGCGCGCTCCAGCTGCCGATGCGCGCGGCGAGATGACGGGGTCCGTGCCCGGTCATTGGACGCTCCTTTCAGAGGTGATGTGTCGCCGGCCCGACTCTCACCTTCGAGGCCGGCGTCCTTCGCCAAACACGGTACGCGCGCTGTGCGCGGAAGTGAAATACCGATTGGCAGCGGGATTTAGCTGCCGAGGCTCTGAATCGCCGCGACCTCCTCGCTGCCCTCGGCGAGTAGTGCACGAGCGGTCTCGACGAACGACGACACGGCCGGGTTGCGCGTCTCGGTCGCCCACGCAATCGCGACCTCCGCGGGTGGGGCGTCCAGGAGCGGCCTGAAGACGACGTCCGGGCGCGCAAAGAAACGCGAGGCCGATTCGGGCATGCAGTACAGGCCCATGCCTCTCGCGACGACGGTCAGCGACTCCTCGACGGTCAGCGCGTGCGGATCCCCCTGGCGCCGGCCGTCGGGCCGGAACTCGCCCATCCAGTACCGCACGAGCTCGGGCCGGTAGATCTCCCATGGCGCGACCACCGGTTCGCTCATCAGATCATGCGTTTGCACGGTGCGCTTGCCCGCGAGCGCGTGGTCGGACCGCATCGCGATCACCTTGCGCTCGGAGAGCACCGACTGTGCCTCCAGTCCCTCGAAGAGGAGCGGCAGCCAGACGAAGCCGACGTCCGTGACGCGTTCGAGCAGCTGCGTCTGGAGCTCCTCGAGCGTCGCCGCCTGCACGAGCTCCGTCTCGATCGCGGGGTACTCGTCGGCGAAACGGCGCAGGATCGCCGAGCCCGGCTCGGCGGCTCCGTGCGCGGCGAAGCCGATCCGGAGCAGCCCGCGCTCCCCGCGCGACGCCGCCTGCAGCTTGGCGACGGCGCGATCCGTTCGGGCGACGATTTCGCGTGCCTCCTCGAGCAGCAGCTTGCCGTTCGGCGTCAGCTCGACCTTGCGCGTCGTCCGCGTGAAGAGCTCGCAGCCGAGCTGTGCCTCCAGCGCGCGGATCTGGGCGGAGAGCGCGGGCTGCGCGATGTGCAGTCGGTCGGCCGCCCGGCTGAAGTTCAGCTCCTCGGCGACGGCCAGGAAGTAGCGCAGGTGCCGAAGCTCGATGTGCATCTCTTCAGGACCACGAGCCTACGTCGCCCGGCGCACTTGGCCAAACGACGTCGGGAGGGCCCGTCGCGATCAAGTCCTCCCCTTGAGCGGGTCCGGGGCTAGCGGCCGGGCCCGAGCTCTCCGCGAGAGCCGTGCTCGAGGCCGAATCCGCGACCGGCCCGCTTGTAGCCGGACAGCTTCGCGCTCTCGAGCCTCTCCTTCAGCTCCGCGGCTTCCTCCTCGGTGAGATCGCCGTTCGCCACGGCCCGGTCGATCTTCGCCAGGAGCAGCGCCCTGCGCGCCACGCGGAAGGCGTCGTTCAGCTTCGCGGCCGAGGTGCCGACGCTCGCCGCGACGGTGCGCGTCCGGCTCAGGTCGTAGGCGACGCGGAGGTTGTCGCTCGCCTCTTCCCTGAGCTCGGCCGCCTCGTCGGCATCCAGCTCATCGTCCTCGACCGCCTCGTCGATGCTCGTGTTCGCCGCGTCGACGATGGCCTGCTTCAGCTTGGCCCGTGTGACACCGAGTTGCTTGGCCGATTGGGTCACGAGAGAGCCGATCGCGACGCGACCGCCGGGGCCGTGGCCCGGGACGGCCGTGCGCACTCGCCGCCGTCACGCCGAACGTCAGGAGGGCGGCGGCGGAAAGCACGGCGAGCAGTGGGACGTACTTGAAGCTCCTCATAGAGCCTTCTCTCGTCGGGTTCGCGGGCATCCAACAACCCGGCCCTAAGAAAGCCCTGAGAAATCCGCCGCTCTTAGAGAGTTCTTACGAGCCCGGAAGGGGTGCGCACGCCGGGTCGGCGCGCGCACCCTTCTCGGCACTAGCCGGCGACGACGACGTTCTTCGCCTCGGGGCCTTTCGCACCCTCGGCGGCCTCGAACTCGACCTTCGCCCCCTCGGTGAGCGACTTGTAGCCGTCACCCGCGATTGCGCTGTGATGGACGAAGAGATCCTTGCCGGGCTCCTCGGGGGTGATGAACCCGTACCCCTTGGAGTCGTTGAACCACTTGACTGTTCCGGTTGCCATAGAAAAACACCTCCTCTACCGACTCATGAACGGTAGATGGAGGCGTTGTGCCAACCAGGTACTCGCTCTGTGAACGCGGGCACCGTAGCACGCGCTCGACGGATCGCGGCTCGACGCTAGGTGCGCGGCCGGTTGGTGCCGTGATGGCGCCGGGCCCGGCGAGGCGAGCTCTCCGGCTCGAGAACGGTTTGCTCGGCCCTCCGCTGCTCGCCGTCGAGCGCCACCTGAAAGGACACGAGCGTCCCGGCGCAGCGTCCCTTTGGTCGCTCCCCTTTTGCGAAGCCGGTGCCGTGGACGTAGAGGCGTTCGCCGGCCTCGGTGGAGATGAAGCCGAAGTCTTTCGTCTCGTTGAACCACAGCATCTTGCCGAGCTCGCGGCTTCGTCGTTCGGGAGCCTCTGACCCGCTAATCGGTGGGCCCGCTTGGTGTCGGCTCGTCGTCGGCCTTCCGCGCGGCTGCCGCCGCATACTTCTTCTCCAGCTTGAGGGCGCGGCGCTCCTTGACTTTCAGCTCGCGCGCTCTCTTCGCCATCGTCTGCTGTCGCTTCGTGCTCATAGACTCCCTTCACGGCCCGAAACCAACACGATCCGGACACCAGCCGCTTGCAAGACACCTCTCAACGAAGGCGGAGGGCGCGGCACGCCACCGGATTCGCGGTTCGACAGACACAGGGTACTACTAGTCGCGGTCGCCGTTCCTATATAAGGTCGCGCGCGTGGCCGACCCGCGCATCGAGCAATACGCCCGCGTCCTCGTCGAGACGTGCCTCGACGTCCAGGCGGACTGGCAGGTGCTGGTCTACTCGGGGACGCTCGCCCGGCCGCTGAACGACGAGGTTTCGCGCCAGCTCGCGCGGCGCGGCGCATACGCCCTCCTCCGCCTGACCAGCGACGGCGAGACGACGAACGTGCCCTGGGCCGAAGAGGCGCCTGCCGAGCTGCTGGCCCGGCCGGCCCCGATCCGGGTACACGAGCTGCAGACCGCGGACGCGCTGATCGCGATCGAGGCGCCCGAGAACACCCGTGAGCTCACCGCTCTCTCGAGCGAGCGGTCCGCGCTGATGCAGACGGCCTACCGGCCTGTACTCGAGCGCATCTTCACCGGCGAGATGCCATGGGTCGGCTGCCAGTTCCCAACGCCGGCGCTCGCTCAGGACGGCGGCATGTCGCTGCGCCGCTTCGAGGACTTCCTCTACGGCGCGTGCCTCCTCGACTGGGATGCGGAGCGCGAGCGCATGAGCCGGTATGCGGCTCGCTTCGACGCCGCGGAGGAGGTGCGGCTCGTCGGAGCGGAGACCGACCTCACGCTGAGCGTGGCCGACCGCAGCGGCGAGATCGACGCCGGGGGTGCGAACGTGCCCGGCGGCGAATTCTTCTACTCGCCTGTCGAGGACTCAGCACGCGGCTCGATCGCCTTCACGGAGTTCCCGGCGGTTTACGGTGGACGCGAGGTGAACGGGATCCGCCTCCGCTTTCAGGACGGATACGTGACCGAAGCCTCGGCCGAGTCGAACGAGGAGTTCCTGCTCGAGACGCTCGACCGAGACGAGGGCGCCCGACGGGTCGGCGAGCTCGGCGTCGGTTGCAACCCGGGGATCACGCGCCACATGAAGAACACGCTCTTCGACGAGAAGATCGACGGCACCGCCCACATCGCCCTCGGGAACAGCCTGCCGGAGATCGGCGGCAAGAACGTGAGCCAGATCCACTGGGACATCGTCAAGGACCTCCGGAACGGCGGCAGGATCGAGCTGGACGGCGAGGTTGTCCAGGAAAACGGCGTGTGGAAGGTCTGAGCATTCCCTGAACGGGTGATCGCGCCGGGTGAGCGCCGGCCGATTCCTCGGGTGTGAAGATTCTCTTGCTCGCCCTCGGTGCCGGCGGGCTCCTCTTCGTCTTCCAGCCCTGGAACGGAGACTCGTCGCCCGCGTCGAGCTTCCGCGAGGTCGGCAAGCTGCTCGAGAGAGCGCGAGCAAGCCGCATCCGAAGGGCCGTTGGGTCGACCAGATGAACGGCATCTGCCGTCAGCGCGAGCAGCAGCTGGCGAAGCTGACAAGGCCATCCGTCGTCGACGGGCAAGCTCTCGCGGCGTACTCGGCGCGCGTGCTCGCAATCCACAGTGCGCACGCCAAGCGAGTGGCCCGCGTCCGTGCGCCGAAGGCTTATGCGGCCGACCTTCGCCAGATCAGGGCCTTCAACGCCCAGCAGCTCGAGCTCTTGCAGCGCGTCAGGCTGGCGGCTCGCAACGGCGGAGTCAGCAGCGCGGCGAGGGAAGCACTCGCGCTCCGCGACCTGGCGGGCCGGTCGAACGCGGTCTTCGTCCGGCTCGGCCTGTACGGGTGCGCCATGCGCCCGTCCGGCATGCCGCTCTAGCTACCGGCGCCCGCGTCCGAGCTCCCCTCACTGTGCCTAGCGCCTTGTGGCTGGGCGCCTGCCGCGGCTGACGACGAGCTGCACCCTTGCGCCGATGCGGAGGCGCCGGCCTGCTCTCGGCGTCTGACCCAAGACGACGCCTCGCCGCAGCCGGCGTGAATACGCCTGCCGCACCCGCCCGACCCGGCAGCGGTTTCGCCCGACCATGCGCCTCGCCACCCGCAGCCTCTTGCCGATGAGCCGCGGCACCACGCACACAGGCGCTCGCCGCACGGCAGCCGGCGGAGGAGGAGGC
>JBKPFP010000089.1:0-1924 GCA_046744435.1 Actinomycetota bacterium
TAGCAGATGGAACGATGGCGACCTCCCTGGCTCTGCGCACCGGCTTGCCGCCGGTCCCTCGACGCGCAACGATGACCACCGTGCTCCCGCAGCAGATGACGGACGGGGAGCTGATCGCGCGCGTCGGGGAGGGCGATCGAAGCGCTTTCGAGATCCTCTACCGGCGCTACGCTCGCCCGGTCTTCGCGCTCGCGCTGCGCCGACTCGGCGACCGCGGCCGCGCCGAGGACGCCGTCCAGGAGACCTTCGCGTCGGTCTGGCGCTCGGCTGCGAGCTACCGCCAGGAGCGCGGCCCGGGTGCGCCGTGGCTGTACGCGGTGGCCCGCAACGCGATCGTCGATCGCCGGCGCTCGCGCTCGGAGCCGCCGACCGAGGTGCCCGAGACGCCGTCGACCGAGGCGGAGCCCGCCGAGCGGGCCGAGGCGAGCTGGACGGCCTGGCGCGTACACCGCGCGCTCGCCGAGCTCCCGGAGAACGAGCGCACGGTGCTCGAGCTCGCCTACTGGAGCGAGCTCTCGCAGAGCGAGATCGCCGAGTTCCTCGACATCCCGCTCGGCACGGTCAAGACCCGAACCCGCACCGCCCTGGCCCGGCTCGCCGACGCGCTCGAGGGAGAGCTGGCGTGAGCCGCGGCCCAGATTTCCGAGACCTGGTTGGCAACGATCTCGCGCCGGACGAGGAGGCGCGACTGCGCCGGGCGCACGACCTGCTCGTCGCCGCCGGGCCGCCGCCGGAGCTGCCGGACCAGCTCGCCGAGCCGCCGGCGCCGCAGGGCCGGCTGCTCACGTTCGCCCAGAACCGGTTGCGGACCGGCCTCGTCCTCGCGGCCGCATTCGTGCTCGGCGCCTTCGCGCTCGGCTATCTGGTCGGCGCGGGCAACGAGAGCACGGAGTCAGGGTTCGAGCCGGTGCAGACCGCCGTGCTCGGCAAGTCGGGAGACCGCCTCGCGGTCGTGCGCATCGGCAAGACCGACGGCGACGGCAACACGACGATGCTGGTCACACTCGAGAAGCTCGACCACCTGTCGGGCGGCGACTACTACACGCTCTTCATGACCCGGCGCGGCAAGCCCATCGCGACGTGTGGGACCTTCAACGTCGACGACGACAAGACGACGACCGTGCGCCTCAACGTCGGCTACGAGATCGACCGCTACGACGGGTTGCTGCTCGCCGAGTACAGCCTCGATACCCACCGCAACAAGCCGCTCCTGCGGGCACCGCTGTCCTGATCAGGGCGCGACGCGGCCGCTCGCGACGAAGGCCGCGTGCGTGAGGGGCATCTCGCGCTCGAGGAAGGACTCGGCGGCAGCCGCGTACTGGCGAATCTCGTACTGCGCCGCCTCGTGGTTCCGCAGGGAGCAGAAGTGCATGAGGCTGCGTGGGTTGCAGCTCCAGTAGTACTTCGTGTAGGTCGAGAGCGGCAGGACCGCTCGGGCCACCTCCTTTGCGACGCCCTGCTCGAGCATCCGCTCGTACGCCTGGAACGCACGGAGCGCGTTGTCCTCGATCTCCTTGCGCGCGTTCGCACGGACCTCGTCGTCGACCGGCTCGAACGAGTACGCGCCCGGCTTGCCGACCTGCGTGCGCACGTTGTCGGGGACGTAGAACTCCGGCTCCATCTTCGAATAGCGTCCACTCCACTCGTTGTACGAGTGGCCGGCCCGATGGCGATGGTGCTCGCGGACGACGAACAGCGGCGCCTTGACGACGAAGCGGAAGTAGCCATGCTCGAAGGGCGAGCCATGTCGTTCGCGCATCAGGAAGCGGATCAGGCCGGCATCGCGCTCGCTCATCTCCTGCGAGGCTTGGTTGAAGGAGACACGCGCTCCGTTGACGACCGCGAGGTCCGAGGCGAGGGCTCCGTCGAGCGCGACGAACCCGTGATCGAGCACGGCCACGGCGCCGTCGGGTAACACTCGCGG
>JBKPFP010000123.1:0-11041 GCA_046744435.1 Actinomycetota bacterium
GGACTTGATCGAGCGGAAGAGGTCCTCGTAGTAGTCGATGCCGAGGTCGGGGTGGTGGCCGCCCTGCATGAGGACGCCGGTGCCGCCGATCGCGAGCGTCTCCTCGATCTTCTTGAAGATGACCGGCTTCGGCAGCAGGTAGCCCTCGGTGCGATCGCCAGGCCGGCGATAGAACGCGCAGAAGTCGCAGTCGGTGACGCAGACGTTCGTGTAGTTGACGTTGCGGTCGATGATGAACGTGATCCGGGTCGGGTCGGTGCGGCGGCCGCGCCGCTCGGCAGCGGCGCGGCCGATCGGGACGAGGTCCTTCGACTCGAGCAGGGCGAGCGCCTCGGCGTCGTCGATCCGCTCGCCGTCGAGGGCCTTGCCGAGGATCTCGTTGACGCTTCCGTGACCATTTTGGCCCACTTTCGAAGCGGGGCCTGTCCCCTGGACATGGCTCATCAGGGCATCACCTTCCCCCGGATCCGGCTTTGCGCCATCGGAGGGACTGTCCCCCGGACATGGCTCATGCAGGCACCCGCTCGCCGTGGACGAAGCGGAGCTCGGGGACGCGGTCGAGCTCGCCGGCGTCATGGGCCAGCTCAAGGAACGTGTAGAGGCCGGCACGCTCTCGGGGGCCGAAGCGGTAGCGGAGCTTCTCGAAGTACCGCGCGAGGAAGCCGGCCGGGTAGCCGTAGCGCTCGCTGGCCTCGCGGGCGAGCCGCTCCGGCTCGGCGCGGGCGAGGCGAACCGAAGCGACGAGAGCGTCCTCGAGCTCGCCGAGGCCCTCCGGAGGCGGGTCGGCACAGGCCCAGACCGCGAAGACCATCGGCAAGCCCGTGCGCTCGGTCCAGAGCCGGCCGAGGTCGTGGTGCGGAGTCGGATCCTCGAACGCGCTCTGCAGCGCCGCGTCGCCGATGAGGAGAGTCGCGTCCGCCTCCTCGCCGAGAGCGACCTGGGCCGCGTCGGGCAGCAGGACGCGCGCGAGCACGACCGAGGTGGCGCTCTCGGGCGTGACCGCGACGCGCCGGATCTCCTCGAGCGGCACCGGCGAGACGAGCTGGATCGAGTCGACGGCCCCCTCCGAGGAGACGCAGAGCCGGGGCAGCACCCGCAGTGAATCCGAGTGCCGCGCGTACTCGATCGAGGGGATCGGCGCGACATCGACCTCGCCCGCGAGCAGCGCCCGGGCCAGCTCGGTCGGGACGCCGACGACCTCCTCGACCTCCGCCTCAAGCCGGTAGAAAACCGGCGCCATGTTCACGTAGCCGATGCGGCCGAGCTTCACCATCGGCGCACCTCGTTGTACAGCGTGTCCCGCTGCACGGGAATCCGCCCCGCCTCGCGCACGACGCGCACGAGCTCCTCGATCTTCTGCTCGGTCTCCGTCTGCGCGCCGGCCGCGTGGAAGATCTCCTCCCGCACGACCGTACCCTGGACGTCGTTCGCGCCGAAGTGCAGCGCCACCTGCGTCAGCGGCAGGCCCATCATGATCCAGTAGGCCTTCACGTTCGGCACGTTGTCGAGCAGCAGCCGCGAGACGGCGATCATCTTCAGGTCGTCGGAGCCCGCCGTGTGCTTCCAGCCGCGCCGCTCGAAGACCGTGTTCTCCGGATGGAACGCGAGCGGGATGAAGGCGAGGAAGCCGCCGGTCTCGTCCTGCAGCTCGCGCAGGCGCAGGAGGTGGTCGACCCGCTCCTCGTAGGTCTCGACGTGCCCGTAGAGGATCGTGCAGTGCGTCGGGATCCCCAGCCCGTGCGCGGTGCGGTGGACGTGGAACCAATTGTCGGGGTGCTCCTTGCCCGGCGCGACGAGCCGGCGCACGCGGTCGGCGAAGACCTCGGCGCCGCCGCCGGGCAGCGAGCCCAGGCCGGCGTCGTGCAGCTCGCGCAGCACCTGCTCGTGCGTGAGCCCGGAGAGCTGCGTCATGTGGTGGATCTCGCTCGCCGTGAAGAGCTTCAGATGCACGTCTGGCAGCGCCTCGTGCAGCTGCCGCACGATCTCGACGTAGTACGAGAAGTCGACGTGCGGGCTCTCGCCACCGACCATGTGGATCTCGGTGAAGCCGGTCAGCTCGCGCTGTTGCAGCGCATCCTCGACGAGGTGCTCCGGCGAGTACGTGTACGCGTCGTCCTGCTTCTGCGTGACAGCGAACGCGCAGAACTTGCACTTCACGCGGCAGACGTTCGTCTGGTTCAAGTAGAGGTTCTGGACGAAGTAGACCTCGTCGCCGCCGCCCCGGACGCGGCGCGCGGTGTCGGCGAGCCCACCGAGCGCGAGCAGGTCGTCGGTCTCGAGCAGCGCCAGCCCGTCCTCGTGGTCGAGCCGCTCGCCCGCCTCGACCTTCTCGCGAATCGACTCGAGCGTGCCCGTACGGTCGAGGACGGCCACTACGCAGTCCTCTCCACGACGGCGTCCGCGATCGCCTCGAGCTCGTGACGGGTCGCCACTCCGTCGAGGCTCGCGCGCGCCCGCTCTGCATACTCGCGTGCCATCTCGAGCGCCTGCTCGATTGCCCCGGTCGCGCCGACGCGGAGTAGCGCCCCTTCGAGCGGCCCGCCGGCGAGCGCTCTGCGCACGACCTCGTCCTCGCGTGCGGCCAGCAGCAGCGGCAGCGTCGGGATCCCCTCGCGCAGGTCGGTGCCCGGGACCTTGCCGGTCTCGAGTGTCTCGCCCACGCAGTCGAGGCAGTCGTCGACGATCTGGAACGCGATTCCGAGCGCCTGCCCGAAGACGGCCAGCTGCTCGCCGCCCCTGCCGAGCACGCACGCGGCCCGCAGGAGCGTGGCGGTCTTGAGCCCGCAGCGCTCGAGGTACTCCTCGACCCGCGTCTCCGGCCGGTGGCGCTGCCGCCACTCGAGCGCCTCGCCGCGCACGAGCGCGAGGCACGTCTCCGCCAGAACCGAGACTGCCCGCACGTCGCCCGTGGCGGCGAGCTCGGCGTACGCGCGCGCGAACAGGTAGTCGCCCGCGGCGCCGGCCGCCTCTGGCCCGTGCTCCGACCAGGCGGAGGCCCGCCCGCGCCGCACCTCGGCCCCGTCGATGACGTCGTCGTGCACGAGGCTCGCGACGTGCACGAGCTCGACGGCGACGCCGGCCTCGAGCGAGGGGTCGCGATCCGCCGGTGTGGAGAGGAAGACGAGCAGCGGGCGCAGGCGCTTCCCACCGGCCGCCAGCGCGTCGGCCCCGATCTCGGCCGCGAGCCCCTGGTGAGTCGAGACCGCCTGCGTGAGCCGCTCCTCGACCTCCTCGAGATAGAGCTCCAGCCCGGGCGCGGCGCGGACCGTCGCGAGCGCGCTCACGCGGCCACGCCCGTGTGGAGGGCGACGATGCCGCCTGCGAAGAGCCGGAAGCGGACGTCCTCGAAGCCCGCCGCCAGGATCAGTTCGGCGAGCAGCTCCGGGGACGGGAACCGGCGCACGCTGGCCGGGAGGTACGAGTAGGCGGCCCCGCCCGGCAGCACCTTGCCCGCCAGCGGGACGAGCCCGTCGAACCACACGCGGTAGAACGGCTCGAGCAACCCCTTGGGCCGCGTGATCTCGAGCACGCCGATGCGACCGCCAGGGACGAGCACGCGGCGCAGCTCGGCGAGTCCTCGCCGCTCGTCCTCGAGGTTGCGCAGCCCGAACCCGATCGTGACGGCGTCGAAGGAGCCGTCCTCGAACGGCATCGCCATTGCGTCGCCCTGGACCCACGTGAGCCCTGGCGCCTTGCGCCGCGCGCGCTCGAGCATCTGCTCCGAGAAGTCGATGCCGGTCACCCGGCCGCCCGCCCGAGCCGCGGCGAGCGCGAGGTCACCGGTCCCGCAGCAGGCGTCGAGGACGCGGTCGCCGGGCCGCACCACCGCAGTGGCAGTCTCGCGCCGCCAGCGGCGGTCGAGTCCCGCCGTCATCACTCGGTTCATCGCGTCGTAGACCGGCGCGATGCGGTCGAACATCGAGCGCACGCCCTCGGCGGGCAACCTGCCCGTCGCGGTACTCGTCACTCGTCCCCCCACGGCTTGACGAGCGAGCTCTCGAGCCCGAGCTGGGCGAGACAGCGCGCGACGAGGAAGTCCACGAGGTCGTCGATCGTCTCCGCTCCGTGGTAGAAGCCCGGCGCCGCGAAGAGGATTACGGCGCCGGCCTGCCGCAGCCGGAGCAGGTTCTCGAGGTGGATCGTCGAGAGCGGCGTCTCGCGCGGCACGAGCACGAGCTTCCGGCCCTCCTTCAGCGCCACGCCGGCGGCGCGATGGACGAGGTTCGCCTCGCCCCCGGTCGCGATCGTCCCAGCAGTTGCCATCGAGCAGGGGCAGACGACGTAGCCGTCGACCGACGCCGAGCCGCTGGCATAGGGCGCGGAGTAGTCGTGCGGGTCGAAGACCGTCACGGCCTCCCGTGCGCCCTCGGTGAAGCGGGCGAGCACCTCGTCCCGTGGCAGGTGCGGCTCGGCGTAGAGCTCGGTCGCCAGCACCTCGACTCCCGCGGCCGAAGCGCACACCCCGACCTCACAGTCGGCGTCCGCCAGCGAGCGGAGCAGGCCAGCCGCGTACGGGGCTCCGGAGGCGCCCGTGATCCCCAGGAAGACGCGCACTACTCTCCGCCCTTGGACTCGACGAGGAAGGTCGCCAGCGCGTCCAGGTTCTCCTCGCCGAGCTGCTCGAATTTCGGCATCACGTTGTTGCCGAACTGCGAGGGATCGCTGACGTAGGCGACGAAGCCTTCGTGGTTACGGCCGCTCGAGCCGATGTCGGAGAGGTCCGGCGCACCGGCGTTCTGCGTGCCGCCGCCGAGGTACGTGTGGCAGGTCGCGCAGCCGGCGAGGGCGAAGATCCTCGCTCCCCTCTCGGCCTCCGCGTTGCCCGCGAAGCCCTGCTCCCGCGCCCATCCCGGGATGTCCTGGACGAGCTCGCTGCCGATCGACTCCCTCGCGGTCGCGCCCTTGTAGGTGAGGACGCCCATCGACAGGATCGTCAGGATCGCGGCCACCATCGCCACCGGCCGGTGCGTGGGGCGGCGCTCGCGGCTCCGGTCGAGGAACGGGTAGGCGAGCAGGAGGACCAGCGCGATCGTCGGGATCCCGACGGTGCCGAGGACGACCGACTCGGGCCACTTGAAGATCCGCAGCAGGTAGAAGAGAAAGTAGAAGTACCAGTCCGGCCGCGGGATGAAGCTCGTCGTCCCGGGGTCGGCCTTCTCGTCGTAGAGCTTCCCGAGCCAGCCTGAGTCGGCATCGGTCGGGCCCTCCTCCGCCGTGTACTTCCAGATCACCGCCAGCGCGACGATCATCGACACGACGAGGAGGCTCATCATCGTGTCGTGGAACATCGCGTAGGGGTAGAAGGGCTTGCCCCGCTGCTGGACGTCCTGCTTGTAGCGCGCGTACTCCGCGCGTCGCTCTTCCTGGCGCCGGTTCACCGGGCTCGCACCCCCGCCCGCGGACGCGGTGTGACGAGCCCCTCGCGGCCCTCCGGCTCAGGCTCGGCACGCTCCTCGCCGGCCGGATGGGCGGACCATGGCGGCGAGCTGACGCCGATGCGCACGACGAGCCAGAGGTGCAGGAGGATCAGCGCGATGAGCGCCCCGGGTATCAACAGCATGTGGATCGCGTAGAACCTGGCCAACGCGTCGGTCCCGATCTCGGCGCCGCCGGCCAAGACGCCTTGCAGGAACGGGCCGACGAACGGGCCGGTCGCCTGCAAGTTGATCCCGACCACCGTTGCCCAGTAGGCGGTCTGATCCCACGGGAGCAGGTAGCCGGTGAAGCCCTCGAGCATCCCGAGGAAGAGGATGAGGACTCCGACGATCCAGTTCAGCTCCTTCGGGTACTTGTACGCCCCGTAGAGAAAGACGCGCCCTACGTGCAGGAACATGAGAATGATGAAGACGCTCGCGCCCCATTTGTGCATGCCGCGCACGAGCCAGCCCGCCCAGACGTCGTCGGTGATGTGCCGAATGGACTCGTAGGCCGTGTCCGGATCGGGCCGGTAGTACATGGCGAGGATCACACCTGTGACGACCTGCACGATGAAGGCGGTGAGGGTGGCGGACCCGAGGGTGTGGCCCCACGAGATGTCACCGGGAACCCTGCGGAAGAGGAAGTACTTGACCCCGCCGACGAGCCCCGAGCGTCCGGGCAGGGCCGTGCGCTCCTCGAGCCAGTCCAGCGGGTAGAGCAGCAGGCGCATCATCGTCTGCATACGCCCTTGTTTGCGAGCTGCCATCAGCGCGGTGGCGGGATCGGGTAGAGCCAGGCCTCGGGCCCGTCAACGTGCTGTCCCGGCCCGAACTGGTCGTACTTGTGGATCTTGGCCTCCGCGCCGGTGCCGTCGACCTCGCTGACTGCGAAGGTACTGCCGAGCACGAGCCGTCCTTCCACGATCGCGAATTCGTAGCGGTCGAGCGCACGCACCGGCGGGCCGGCCGTTCGGTTCCCCTCGTCGTCGTACTGCCCGCCGTGGCACGGGCAGCCAAAGCCGGCTGCGGCGGCCGTCGGGATGCGGGTCAGCAGCATCCCGTCCTTGCGCTCGACCTGCTTCTCCCTGTCGAGCGGCAGGCCGTTGACTTGGACCGGGCACCCCAGGTGCACGCAACGATTGGAGAGCACCGAGAAGCTGGGGACGTCGTTCAGGAAGCCGTTGTTCCGGATGTAAACCGTGCGCCGGGAGACCTCGCCCTGCGCGGGGTTTTGCAGGAACGTCGTGATCACGTACTGGTTCTCGGGGAAGTCGTCGATCGCCCCGACGTCTATGGGCGGGTAATCCTGGTCGAGGAAGGGGGGCACGAGCGCGAACCCGACGACCGGCAACGTGACGATGCCGCCGATCAGGGCGCCAACTCCGAGCGTGGTGCCCTCGAGGAACTTCGAGCGCGGGAAGCGGACGACCTCACCCTCGCCGGGCTCCGGCGTCGCCCCGCGACGCACGGGGGCGGGTGGAGGCGCCTCAGGCTCGGCCGGCGGGGGAGCCTCTTCGCGAACGCCGAGCGTCGCTTCTCGGATCCAGAGGAAGCCGAAGATCGCGGCGATCGCGGCCCCGATCGCGGCGATCACCCAGCCGAGGATCACACCGATGAGGAGGACTGCGATGCCTATGGCGAAGCCGACCGGCCAGATGGTCGGCGACGGGAGGTGCGGGCGCTCGTCTCCGCCGTGGGAAGCCACGTCTCAGCGGGGCATTCAATCGTTCGCCGGGACGGGCGTCAACGACGTATCAACTGCCGCAACGAGCGTTTCCTTGCCCCGTCGCGGTCGGTGGGCTCGCCGCCGAGGCCGTATTCGGCCCAACGCCGGTCGACGAGCGCTCGCACCTCATCGGTCATGACGATCTCCTCGGGCCACTCGCGCGTCCCCTCGACCGGCCCTTTGTGCGTGGCGTCGATGCCGAGCTTGCCGCCGTAGAACTGCCTGGTCGGGGCATGGTCGAGATGGTCGAGTGGACCCTCGGTGAGCAGCACGTCGCGCTGCGGGTCGACGTTCGCCGTCACGCGGAAGAAGACCTCGTCGTAGTCGTGCACGTTCACGTGCTCGTCGACGACGACGACCGACTTCGTCAGGCTGAGCAGCCCGAGGCCCCAGATCGCGTGCATGACCTTCTGTGCCTGGCCCGGGAAGGCCTTGCGGATCGAGACGATGACGCAGTTGTGGAACGCGCCCGCGACGGGCAGGTCGTAATCGACGATCTCCGGCACGCTCATCCGGATCGCGGGCAGGAAGATACGTTCGGTCGCCTTGCCAAGCCACGCGTCCTCCGCGGGCGGCTTGCCGACGACGATCGACGGATAGATCGCGTCCGCGCGCATCGTCATCGCCGTCACGTGGAAGACCGGGAACGGCTCCGCGTGCGAGTAGTAGCCCGTGTGGTCGCCGAACGGCCCCTCCAGGGTCTCGTCACCTTGCTCCACGTAGCCCTCGAGCACGATCTCGGCGTTCGCGGGCACCTCGACGTCCACGGTTCTCCCCTGCACGAGCTCGACCGGCGCGCCCTTCAAGAACCCGGCGAGCATGAACTCGTCGATGTGCTTCGGCAGCGGCGCCGAGGCGGAGTACGCGCTGACCGGATCCAAGCCGAGGGCGACGGCGACCTCGAGCCGGCCGTCGGTCGCGAGGTAGTCCATGCGGCCGTCCTTGTGTAGCTGCCAGTGCATCGCGGTCGAGCGCCGGTCGAGCTTCTGCATCCGGTACATGCCGACGTTCCGTGTCCCGGTCCTCGGGTCGTGCGTGATCACGGCCGGGAGGGTGATGAACGGCGCGGGATCGCCGGGCCAGCAGTGCTGGATCGGCAGCAGGTCGAGATCCACGTCGTCGCCCTCGAGCACGACGTCGTGATGCGCCGCGCGCCGCACCGTCTTCGGCCGCGAGTCGGCAATCGACTTCAGCTTCTTCAGGCCGCGGACCTTCTCGACGAGCCCTTGCGGCGGCTGCATCTCGAGCACGTCCTCGAGCTTGGCTGCGGCGTCGTCGAGCCGCTCGACGCCGAATGCGAGACACATGCGGCGCTCCGTGCCGAACTGATTGATCAGCAGCAGCCGGTCGGAGCCCTTCGGGTTCTCGAACAGCAGGGCCGGCCCCCCGGCCCTGACCGTGCGGTCGGTGATCTCGGTGATCTCGAGGTAGGGGTTGACCTCGGCGGTTACGCGAACGAGCTCACGCTCGCGCTCGAGGAGCGCGATCCACTCGCGCAGATCGGCGGGTGCGGCCATCGCTGGTCAGTCTAGGTCTCGCTGTGAGGCAGGATGCCGCGGCGGTGGTAGCGCAGGTACATGTAGAGCTCGCCGAGGAACGGGACGCTCACGAGGATCAGCCCGACGATCAGCATCGCCGTGATCACCTTCTTGCCCTCGGTCGCCGCGTCGGCCAAAGGCAAGAGGGATGCGGCGAGACTGGACATGCGGAGCGACTTTAACCGACCAGCTCGGCGTGAGCTGCGAGGGCGCGGGTGACCGCGTCTCCGCCCGCCGCGCTCTCAGCGACCTGGAGCAGCTCGGTCGCGTCGTCGTCGTCGCGCAGAGCGGCGCGCGCGAGCGCGAGCTCGCCCCGGCCGAGGAGCGCGGCGGTTGCCGCCCAGGCCGCGCCGTCGCCACTCGAGCGCTCAGCCTTGAGGTGCGCGCAGAGCGAGATCAACTCGGCCATGTCCGAGACGGCCTCGACCAAGCCGGTCGCGGCCAGGTGCACGAGGCCCTGCGCGTAGAGGTAGTCGCCGAGCAGGAGGCGCGTGTTCCCGTCGCGGGACGCGAACAGGCGCGGCTCGCCGTAGTGCACGAGGTAGCCCTCGTAGATCGTCTCGAGCGCGTGCGCGAAGCGCTCCTCGCCGAGCGGCGAGAAGACGGCGCGGCGGTCACGCGCGCCCCAAGGTCGCAGCGCCTCGCGCCAGAGCGGGCTCTCGCGCTCGGCGTCGAGCGCGATCGCCTGCCAGAGGTCAGTCGCCGAAGAGCTCACGCGCTTACGGGGTCAGACCCTGTAAAGAAATCGCGAGCTGCCTCGAGGGTCCTTTCGATCTCCTCGTCGCCGTGCTCGGTCGAGGGGAACCAGGCCTCGAACTGCGACGGCGGGACGTAAACGCCGCGCTCGAGCATGTGCCGGAAGAACGCGCCGTAGCGGTCGGTATCCGCAGCGCACGCGTCCTCGAAGTTCGTAACGGGGTCAGACCCCGTAAAGAAAAAGGTCAGAAGGCCACCGACTCGCTGGACACGTCCAAAAGGACTGAGCCCGTCTTCGAGGCGCTTGCCGGCGTAGTCGAGCGCCTCGTAGACCCACGGGTCGAGCGAGCGCAGCACGGCGAGCCCGGCGGCGGTCGCGAGCGGGTTCCCGGAGAGCGTCCCGGCCTGGTAGACGGGGCCGACGGGCGCGAGCTGATCCATGATCTCGGCGCGGCCGCCGAACGCGGCGAGCGGCAGGCCGCCGCCCACGATCTTGCCGAGGATCGTCAGGTCCGGCCGAACGCCGTACAGCTCCTGCGCGCCGCCGCGCGAGACGCGGAAGCCCGTGATGACCTCGTCGAAGACGAGCAGCGTGCCGGAGGCATCGCAGAGCATGCGCAGCGTCTCGAGGAAGCCGGGCTCCGGCGGGACGACGCCCATGTTGCCGGCGACGGGCTCGACGATAATGCAGGCGAGGCCCTCGCCGTAGCGCTCGACAGCCCGCGCGGTCGCGTCGACGTCGTTGAAGGGACAGACGATCGTGTCGCCGGCCGTCCCGCTCGTCACGCCGGCTGTTGCGGGGATCCCGAGGGTGGCCGGCCCCGAGCCGGCTTCGACGAGCAGCGCATCCGAGTGCCCGTGGTAGCAACCGGCGAACTTGAGGATCCGGTCGCGCTTCGTGAACCCGCGCGAGACCCGGATCGCGCTCATCGCCCCCTCGGTCCCCGAGGAGACGAGCCGCACCTTCTCGATCGAGGGCAGCGCGGCGACGATCTCCTCGGCCAGGTCGACCTCGCGTTCCGTGGCCGCACCGAAGGTCGTCCCGTCGAGTGCGGCCGCCCGCACCGCCTCGACGGTCTCCGCATGGGCGTGGCCGAGCACGAGCGGGCCCCACGACATGACCCAGTCCACGTAACGCCGGCCCTCGGCGTCCTCGATGTAGGCGCCGTCGCCACGGCGCGCGAAGAGGGGCTCGTCGAGCCCGACCGCCCGCATCGCCCGCACCGGCGAGTTGACGCCGCCCGGGATCAGCTCCAGCGCGCGGCGGTAGGGCTCTGAGCGCGTGCTCAGAGCCATCGGGCGAGCTCTTTCGTCCAGTACGAGACGACGAAGTCGGCGCCGACGCGCTTGATCGCCGTCAACGACTCGAGCGCCGCCTGCCGCTCGTCCAGCCAGCCCCTGGCCGCCGCCGCCTTGACCATCGCGTACTCGCCCGAGACGTTGTAGGCCGCGACCGGCAGGTCGAACTCTTCCCGGACCGCGCGCAGCACGTCGAGGTTCGGCATGGCCGGCTTGATCATGAGCACGTCGGCCCCTTCGGCGACGTCGAGCTCGCACTCGCGCAGCGCCTCGCGGACGTTGGCCGGGTCGAGCTGGTAGCCGCGCCGGTCCCCGAAGGCCGGTGCCGACTCGGCCGCCTCCCGAAAGGGCCCGTAGAACGCGGA
>JBKPFP010000363.1:0-6766 GCA_046744435.1 Actinomycetota bacterium
TGGAAGATGGACGCCCTCGACCAGCTCCCGGTCGAACACGCCCACGTCGAGCCCGAGCTGCTCGGCATATCCGTGGAGGTGCTCGTCGGCCAGGCGTGACTGGTTCTCGTAGAGCGTGTCATGCATCTCCCAGAACCTCCCTTGGGCCCCGGCCGCCTCGGCCGCCTCGGCGGCCCGCTCGGCATGCGGGTGCGAGGTCGTGATCGGGAAGTTGCGAAAACTGAACCGCAGCACCTCCCCTGCTCGCGCCTGCACGTCCTTGAGTATCGGATAGGCGGCGCCGCAGTAGGGACATTCGTAGTCGCCGTACTCGACGAGCGTGACCGCCGCGTCCGCCCGCCCCTGAACGTGATCCCGTTCCTCCGACACCGGCAGTGTGAGAGCCGCCGTCCACTGGGTCTGGCTCATGACGCACCCTCCAGCCCCTCGAGCGCACGAAGGATCCCGTCGGCGCCGGGATTCACGCCGACCGGCGAGATGTAGCTCCAGCGCACGACGCCGTCTCCGTCGATCACGAAGAGGGCGCGCTCACTGGTGCCGTCTTGCGCCCGGTAGGCCTGGTACGCCCGGGCGACCTCCCCCTTCGGCTCGAAATCGGCGAGGAGCGGGAAGTGCAGGTTCCGGTCGCGCGCGAACGCGAGATGGCACCAGATCCCGTCCACCGAGATGCCGAGCAGCTCGGCGTCGAAGCGCTGGAACTCCGGGAGCACCTGCTGGTAGAGGGCCATCTGGTCGGAGCAGACCGGGCTCCAGTCCTCCGGGTAGAAAGCGAGGATCACGGGCCGGCCCTGAAAGTCGGAGAGCGACACGCTCTGGTCTGGGGTCGAGCGAAGCTCGAAGTCAGGTGCCGTGGTTCCCGGCGGCAGCGGTGCTGCGCGGTCGTCGACAGCCGTGTTCGTCATCTCGAGGACCTCCTCGATGCGTTTGCAGTGACTCGTCGCCGGCGCCGCCCTCCGACCTCGACGCGCCCGCGGCCGAAAGCATCGATCCGGCCCCAGCGTCCCGGGATGTCGAGGAGCTCGAGGCGACCGATCTCTACAGGCAGCGCGGGGTCGACGATCAGGTGCTCGCCGAGCGGCTCGAGACCCAGCATCGTGCGGATCAGCAAGAACGGCGTGCCCGTCGACCAGGCCTGCGGGCTGCAGGCGGTCGGGTACTCCACCGGGTACTTCGTCAGCGTCCGTTCGTAGCCTCCGAAGGCCTCCGGCAATCGACCGTCGAAGAACTCCGCGGCCCCGAGGATGCTGGCGGCGACCCGCGCCGCCTCGTCCTTGAAGCCGTAGTTCCGCAGGCCCCAGGCGATGAACGAGTTGTCGAACGGCCACACCGTGCCCACGTGGTACCCAATCGGGTTGTAGCGCCCCTCGCCCTCAGCGAGCGTCCTCACGCCCCAGCCGCAGAAGAGCCGCCGGCCCATGAGGTGGCGTACGACGGTCCTGGCCTTCGACTTGTCGACGATGCCGCTCCAGAGCAGGTGGCCGTTGTTCGAGGCAAGCGCATCCACCTGCGTCCCGTCACGGTCGAGCGCGAGCGCGAAGTACTCGCCGTCCGCAACCCAGAAGTCACGGTTGAAACGGCGCTTGAGGTCGGCCGCCTGCTGCTCGAGCTCCTCCGCGAGCGCGGTGTCCTTCCAGATCTCGCGTGCGAGACGCGCCCCGCGCCGCTTCGCGTCGTAGGCGTAGCCCTGGAGCTCGCACGTGGCCCGCGGGAAGCCCGGAAGCCGGCCGTCGCGATACGAGATCGAGTCCCAGGAGTCCTTCCAGCACTGGTTCTCGAGGCCCGTCTGCTCGTTGCGGCGCTGGTAGGAGATGTAGCCGTTGCCCTGCAGGTCGGCGTACTCGTCGATCCACCGCAGGGCGGCCCGAGCCTCGTGCTCGAGCTCCCGCACCAGGCTCCGGTCGCCGGTCCAGCGCTCGTACTCGTCGAGCAGCACGACGTAGAGCGGCGTGGCGTCGGCGCTCCCGTAGTACGGCGAGTGCGGCCGCTCCTCGAACGCGGTCAGCTCGCCGTAACGCATCTCGTGGAGGATCCGTCCGGGATCCTCGTCCCGGAAGTCGTCGACCCGCGTGCCCTGCCACTCCCCGAGGGCACGCAGCGTCGTGGCTGCGAGCTCGGGGGTGAAGGGCAGCGTCTGCAGGCTCGTGAGGATGCTGTCACGGCCAAACATGGTCATGAACCAGGGCAGACCGGCCGCCGGCAGGCTCCTGCCTCCCGCGACCGGAGGCGAGAAGCGCAGCGCGGCGAGGTCGACGAGGCTGCGGCGGTACGTGGCCTTCAGCTGCTCCCAGTCGCACTCGAGGCGAGGCGCTTGGTCGACCCACCGTTGCAGGTTCCCTTCCATGTTCTGCCTTCCCTGCGGCAGGGCGATCTTCGGCTGTTCGAACCGCTCACCGGCGCCCACGGCCGCGGCGAGGACGTCGAGGTTCGTGCTCCACATCCCGTGCGGTGGGAGCCTCACCTTGAACGTGAGGCCGCGGCGGTCCAGGCGCGCCGGCTCGGTCGAGGAGATCAGCGTCGCCCGCGCAAAGGTTCCTCGTTCGTAGGTCAGCCGCAGCTTGCCGTCCTCGATTCGAGTCACGTACCGCCCCTTCTTCTCGAGTGCGTCCTTGACCTCGAACAGATCGGCGAAGTCGCAGCCCACGTCGATGCGGACGGTCAAGTCGACCGGCTTCTGGTCGTGGTTCAGGATCGTCAACAGCTCCCGGAAGCCGCCGCCGACTCCGCGCCGCCGGATCACCGACAGGTGTGCGTCGACGTAGACGGTCCCGGTCCCGGGCACGAGGAAGAAGCGCGTCTCGAAGTAGTGGAGATCGTCGACGGAGAGCGGGTTCAGCCGCTGGCCGTTCAGCGTCAGGATCCACCTCGAGAGGAAGCGCGTGTCGAACGAGAAGAGGCCGGTCGGATCGATCGGCGACGCCTCAATGTCGCCGCTGCGGTCGCTGACGACGAACGTGTTGCCGTCCAGGATCTTGACGAGGTCGTCGCTCATCCGCCCTGCCTCGAGGGCGAAGGGAACACGCGCTGCAAGAGCACGAGCAACCGCGGATTGCCTTCCACGGTCGCCTCGCCGCGAAGCACCGCGGCGAATGCGTTCACCTCGCCGGTCGCGATGCGGTCGAACAGCGCACGCTCCATGCGGACGACGCAGTCCGCCGGCTCGTTCTTGTGCGTCACGGTGACGTCGCCCCTGTCGATCGTGACGATCCACCGATCGGTGCGCCCCTTCCGCAGCAGGTCGAAGCGCAGGCTGCCGGTCGCCTTCTCGAGCAGCGGCTCGTGCCCGCGCCGGGGGAGCCCCTCGAAGAACTCTCTGGTCGCGTCAGTCCTCTGCCCTTTGCGCGTCCCGGCGCTCATGCCGTGGGCCCCGCGGCGGTCGAAGGGCCGAAACGGTCGACGAGGATGCCGTGGCGCAGGCCGCGATCGCTGACGAGCAGCCACTCCGCGCCGAGCTTCGCGAGCACGGTGCGCACGATGCAGGCGCCCGCGAGGATGATCTCGGCTCGCTTCGGCTGGAGGCCGACGATCTGGCGGCGCTCGTCTGCTGCGCGGGTGCGGTAGAGCTCGATCTGCCGGTCGACCTCTTCGCGATCGAGCCGCGTGCCCTGGACGACGTCCGAGTCGTAGGTGGCCAGCCCGTGCTTCACCGCGGCGAGGTTCGTGACGGCGCCGCCCATGCCGACGAGCGTGTCGGGCGCCGGCCGGCCGTCGAGCCGCTCGAGGTCGGAGGCGATCGCCTCGAGCGCCCTGGCCAGCACGTCCTCGCCGACGGCTTCGTCCAGGCCGTAGCGCTCGGTGAAGCGCGCGGCGCCGACGTTGACGCTGAATTGCTCGTCGACGCGGTCTCCCTCGCCGAACGTGAACTGCGAGCTGCCTCCGCCGGTGTCGAACACGACCAGCGAGCCCGGCCCGAGCTCGAGCCCCGACCTGGCCGCGAGATACGCGAGCCGGGCCTCCACCTCCCCGGGGATGACCTCGATACGCACGCCGCTCCTGGCCCGGACAGCTTGGATGAGGTCGTCCGCGTTCCGTGCGATCCGCAATCCGGCCGTGCCCGCCGCGACGATCGAGACGACCCCGTTTTGCGCGGCCTCCTCGACCATGCCGGCGATCGCCGCGGCGGTCCGCTCGATCGCCTCGGGAGCGAGCCGACCGCTCTCGTCGAGGCCCTGGCCCAGCCGCGTGACCTCGGAGCGGTCCACGATCGTGCCCCAGCGCCCGTCCGCGCTCCGTTCGCCGATGTGGAACTTGACCGAGCTCGTGCCGACGTCGATCATCGCGTAGCGGCCGCTGCCCAAGCCGACGAGCTCCTTGAGTGCGCGTGGGTAGCTGAGGTTCCGACGTGAGTCGAGCCCGAGCTCGCGCACCGTCGCGATCACCCGGGCGGGGTCCTCGGACTCGACGGCGATCGTTCGCGTCGAAGCCCGGTCCGTCCGCACGTCCGTCGACTCCGCCCGGCAGCCGCCGATCGTGTGGCGCGAGCGCTTCTTGTGGATTCCGACGGCGTCCAGGTCGGGGCTCGGCCGCACGACCTCGTCGACGAGCTCGTCCAGCGTGTAGGCGGTTCGCTCGAGCCGTGGGACGGGCACGTGGAGCGTCTTCAGCACGGAGACGACCTCGGTCGCCGGAAGCGGGAAGCCGGCCTTCGTAACCGGCACCCACTGCTCGAGCCCGTCCTCGTTCACGTGTTCGAGGTGCTTGACCTCCAGCAGCCCGTCGCGGACCTTGACGTTGTCGCCGTCCCGCGCCGACAGGAGATAGAGCTCGTCGCTCTCCTCCACGCGCTCCGGTGTGTGCAAGCGGCTCTCGGCAGCTACGAGGTCCTCCCCGAACGTGCGCCATTCCCAGCGCGGCGCCATAACAGCTCAATAGCCCCGCAGCGCGAGCTCGGCTCTCGCGGCTCGCAGCTGGCGCCGGCACACCGCGAGCGCGCCGAGCTCCCAGGCGAGAGCCCTGAGCCCGGGCCGCATCGGTGCGACATGGAAGTCGGTGCGGATTCCACAGGCGCGGCTCAGCCGCGAAAAGAAGAAGCGCGCCCGGTAGAGGTGGAGCGGCGCGCAGACGACGTACGCCCGCTCGATGCCTCGCTCGACCAGCAACGGCAGCGTCCGAGCCGCGTTCTCGGCGGTGACCGAAGCCGACGGCTCGACGACGAGCTCGACGGCGGGCCCGCGCCACGCGTCGCGCATCTGCTCGGCCTCGGAAGGACCGCCGCCTCGCGACCTCCCCGTGAAGATCACGGTCTCGATCTCGTGGCTCACGGCCAGCCGCTCGGCCTCTCGCACGAGCTCGAGACAGGCGGCGCTGATGCGGTACACGCCGTCGCGGCCGCGAGCCTCCTGGCCGGGAACCACGATCGCCGTTCGCACCTGCATGAGCCTACCCGCGCGCGGGGTGGCGTCGGGCGCCTAAGGCCCGGCCAGGTCTCGACGTCGGAAGACGGCGGTGGCGGCGAGCGTGGCGGCGAGCGCGAGCACGAGCATGACCACCGCCGAGGTGGCGTCGAACGGCCCCGCCGGGACGAGAGCAACCTGGTGAAAGGGCGAGACGTCGAGCAGCCAGCCAGGAGCCTCGAGCAGCCCGCCGACGGTCTCCCAGACGAATGCCGCCGCGACGAGCGCGTAGGCGATGGCGACGCCTGCCCGCGGCACCGCTGCCAGGGCGAGCGCGCCGAGGCCGAGGAAGAGCAGCGCGACGGGCAGGCAATTGACGCCCGCCTCGAGCAGGCGCGCGAACGAGACGTCCGCACCCGCGGAGACCGCGCCGAGCCAGGCGAGGACGCCCGCCACGAGCGCGAGCACCGCACTGCCGGCGGCTGCCAGCGCGAGGCGTCCGGCGAGCCAGCGCACGCGTGAGACCGGTTCGGCGAACAGCGTTTCGAGCCGCTGCTCGGACTCCTCCTCCCTCGCCGCTCCCAGCTGGAACGACGTGAAGAGGCTGATCGCGAGGATGAAGAAGAGGAACGCGAAGCCGATGAAGCCGGTCGGCGTATCGGCGCCGCTCGCGCCCAGCTTCTCGAGCTGCTCCTGGAGGTTCTCCGAGAGACCGGAGGCGACGCTGTCGGAGACGCTGCCGAGGATGACGGCATACGCTCCGATGCCGGCCGCCCAGGCGAGAAACCCGCCTCGCAACGTGCGCACGGCGAGGCCTTCGGGGGAGGAAAGCAGGCGCAGGCGCGGCTCGGCGCTGTCCCGTGCGGGAATCAGGCCGGCGCCGACGTCGCGTCCGAGGGAGATGCGCTCTGCGGCGATCAGCAGGAGCGCGGCGGCCGCCGCCGGCAGGAGCAGGACGAGCGGCCGCGGGTCGCTGAACGGCCGCAGGTTCTCGGCCCAGCCGAGCGGTGTCGCCCAGCGGAGCCACCCGAGCTCCGAGACCGTGTCCGCGACCAGGCGGACGAGGAGCGAGGCGCCGAGGACGCCGGTGGCGAGTCCGAGCGCGCCGCGGCGGGTCGGAGCGATCTGGCTCGCGAGCGCGCCGACGCCCACGAAGACGGGGAGCGGCGAGACGATCGCCAGCGCGAGGTAGGCCGATCCGCCGAGCCCGGGCCAGGCCGTCAGGATCCCGATCAGCAGGGCCAGCCAGAGCACGAAGGCTCCGGCGGCGATCGCCGCCAGCGCCCCCAGGAACGCCGCGCGGCGGCCGACCGCGCCAGCGAGGACGAGCTCTTGGCGGCCGGCTTCCTCCTCGGCTCGCATCGCCCGTACGGCCGCGAGCACGCCCCAGAGCGCGGCGAAGATCGACAGCGACCCGACGAGCCGCCAGCCCGCAT
>JBKPFP010000392.1:0-7806 GCA_046744435.1 Actinomycetota bacterium
CCGCCGCGGCGAGGCCGCGACCGCGTACCGCCGCGCCCTCGAGCTGGTCACCAATCCCGTCGAGCGCTCCTTCCTCGAGCGCCGGCTGGCCGAGGTCTCCTGATCAGAGTCCAGCAGCGACCGCGTCATGCAGCGGCTTCAGCGTCTGCTGCCAGTCACCCTCGACGACGACATCCGTCGCTTCGCGGATCGGCGCGCCCTCGTCCGCTCCGACGGCGACGACCACGCCGGCCTTGACGAAGCCGCCTGTCTGCTCGTCGTCGCCGGGCACTCCGACCGCGACGAGCAGGCGCGGCGCGACCGAACGCCCGAGCAGGCCGACGCTCCTCGTCGGTTCCAGCCACCCCGCCTGGCAGACCTCGCGTGTGCCGGCGACCACCGCGCCAACTGCCTCTGCTTCGGCCTCGATGCGCGGAATCGGGTCGGCGCTCCCCAGGCCCGGCCCGAGCAGCGAGACCACGTCCGCTTCGTCGATCAGGTACGAGGTCCGGTTCTCGCTGCGCTCGACCAGTCGCACGCGTGGCTCCGGCAGCGCGCCCAGGTCGAGCGTGCGTACCTCGAACTCGGCGCCGTCGTGTGGCTTGAGCGGCTCGTACATGCGCGGCAGCACGGTCGCGAGCTGCGGCGTCGTCGCGCCCATGATCACCGAGACGATGTTCCCGCCATAGGCCGGCTTGTGCTGCAGGAGCCGGCCCGCCCTGGCGATGTCGACCCCGACGCAGTCCGCGGTCATGCCGAGCTCGAGCTCGCCCGCGGCGCGAGGCCCGTAGTCGCGGCCGCGGCCGGTGGCGGGGATCAAGAGCACGTGCGGGCGGTGCTGCTCCACCACGGACCGCACCGCGTGCGCCCAGGGCTCCGGGTGGTAGTCGCCGAGCTCCTCCGCCGTGTAGACGAGCTCGGCTCCGTGGCGGCCGACCTCTTCCGCCGCCGCTTCGGCTCCCGTGCCCAGGACGACGGAGACCTGCTTGCCGCCGAGCTTCCCGGCAAGGTTTCGCGCGCGCGAGACCAGCTCGAGCGACACCCGCCGCGGCTTGCCGCGGGCCAGCTCGACGACGCTCCAGCAATCGTAGTGGGCGCCGGGCTCCTCGGCGATGTGCTCGGGCTTTTCCCAGGCCGGCTCCTCCGGCCGGCGTTCGTCGAGGAGCTCGAGAATCGTGCGGGCGGCCTCGGCGACGTCCTCGATCGACTGCCCCCGGCGTTCGGGGCGCGAGTCGCGCACGGCGAGGACGCGCGTCGGAGACCCGGTCTGCCCGAAGCGCTTGTCGTCCTCCCGGACGTCGTCGACGAGGTCGCTCGCAGTCCAGACCTCGATCGGCCCGTCCGCGGGCCCGGGCGGCGGCTCTCTGTCGGGGGGCCGGCCGATCGAGATGACGACCGGCAGCTCGGTCTCGAAGAGCTCGTCGCCGAAGTCGGTCTGACGGCTGACCTTTAGGTTGCCGTCCCCGGCGGCCTCGAGCCCTGCTGCGTTCGTCACGTGCGGCCAGCCGAGGAAGGCCGCGACCTCAGGCGGCACCTGCCAGGTCTCGGAGTCGAGCGCTTTGCGCCCGCACAGGACGAGGTCGGCGTCCGCCTTCCGGATCGCGAGCGCCAGCGTGCGTGACGTCCCGAGCGTGTCGGCGACGGCGAAGACGCGGTCGGAGAGATGGATCGCGCGGTCCGCGCCGAGCGCGAGGCAGTCCCGCAGCGCCTCCTCGGCCTGGGGCGGGCCCATCGTCATCGCGACGACGTCGTCGCCGATGGCGGCCGCGTGCTGGACGGCGTAGCGGTCGAACGCGTTGAGCTCGAGCGGCACGCCTTCGCGCTTCAGCGTCCTCGTCTCCTCGTCGAACTCGATCGCGCCGAGTCGCGGGACCTGCTTGACGAGCACGACGATCTTCATCCATGCGAGCCTATCGCCCGTGCTGGGCGTGCTCTACGACATCCACGGCAACATGCCCGCCCTCGAGCGTGTGCTCGCGGACGCGGACGAGCGCGGGATCGACCGCTGGCTGCTCGGCGGCGACTTCGGCACTCCGAGCCCCTGGCCGGAGGAGACCCTGAGCCGCCTGCGCGAGCTGCCGAACGCGACCTGGATCCGCGGCAACGGCGAGCGGTGGCTGGTCGAGCCTCCACTCGATCGGCCGGGAGTGATGAAGGACTACGACCTGTTCCGCGGCCAGATTCCCCAGGACGAGGTGGAGACGCTCTACAACTTGCCTCCGCAGGCCGAGCTGGACGGGATCCTCTACGTGCACGGCTCTCCGCTCTCGGACGTCGACAGCTTTCCGCCCCAGCCGAGCGAGGACGACGAGCGGCTGCTCGCCGGCGTCCACGACGGAACGGTGGTGTTCGGCCACAGCCATCAGCAGTTTCGTCGACCCGGGCCGGCGAACACCGACCTCGTCAACCCGGGCAGCGTCGGCATGCCGCTCGACGGCGACGTCCGAGCCGCGTGGGCGACCTGGGACGGCGACTTCGAGTTCCGGCGGACTGAGTACGACGTCGTGCGCGCAGCCGAAGCCTGGCGTGCGCTCGGCGGCGAGTTCGGCGAGTTCGCCTCGAATCGGATCTTGAAGGGCTCCGACTAGGTGGACACCGGCGAGGCCGTGCTCGCGCTGATCGGCGGGCACCCCCTCGTCGGCACCATGCGCCTCACCGGCTCACGGGCGGACGGCACCGCGCACGAGCTCTCCGACTGGGACTTCCTCGTCACCACGTACGACTTCCCCCGCCTAGCGGCCGACCTCCCACGCGCCGTCCATCCCTTGCAGCCTCTCGCGCAGCAGTGGGACCGCTACTCCGACCACGCCTGCTACATGCTCATGCTTCCGGGGCCGGCGAAGGTCGATCTCATCTTCCCCGACCGGAAACAGGCTTGGGCACCGCCCTGGGAGCCATCGGCTGAGACGCTTGCGCCGATCGACGCGCACTTCTGGGACTGGATCCACTGGCTGGAGCAGAAGAGGCGAGCCGGGAGGACGGACGCGCTGGCGAAGGGCCTCGGTGACATGTACGACCTCATGCTCGGGCCAATGGGCGCCAAGGAGCCGCCGGCTTCCGTCGACGAGGCCGTCGAGGTGTACCTGGCCCTACGCGATCAGCTCGAGGAGCGCTACGGCGTCAACGTGCCCCGAAAGCTCGAGAACGCGGTGCGCCCGGTGCTCAGCTGAGCGAGGCGTCGAGCGAAATCTCGACGTTGCCCTTGAGCGCCTGGGAGACCGGGCAATTCTCCTTCGCCTGCTCGGCGGCCTGTCGGAAGGCCTCCTCGTCGATGCCGTCCACCTCGCCCCGGATCGCCAGCCGGATCGACGTCAGCTTGAACCCCTCGCCGACCTTGTCGAACGTGGTCGTGGCTTCGCTCTCGAGACGCTTGGGAGGCGTATCCGCTCCGGCCAGACCGGCCGAGAGCGCCATCAGCACGCACGTGGCATGCGCGGCCGCGATCAGCTCCTCGGGGCTCGCGCCCTCGACGTCCTGGGCGCGCGCTGACCACGTCATGTCCTGATCGACCGACCCGCTGTCCGTTCGCACGTGGCCCGAGCCGTCCATGAGGTCGCCCTCCCAGGTCGCGCGCGCTGTCTTCTCAGTTGCCATCGTCCCCCCTCTCTTCGCCTGAACCGGACGGCCGATAGTACTTCCTGCCCTTGAGCGGGTCGGGGAGGTTGTCGACCCCGAAGCCCTCCGGGTCCGAGTGCGGGTAGATATAGCCCTCGCCGCGGCCGAGCTTCCTCGCGCCGTAGTAGTGCGTGTCACGCAGCGCGTCCGGCGGCCGCAGGTGGCCGTGCTCGCGCACGTCCTTCGCCGCCTCTCCCAGCGCCGCGATGACCGCGTTCGACTTCGGGGCGAGCGCCAGGTAGAGCGCCGCCTGCGCGAGGTTGAGCCGCGCCTCCGGCAGGCCGACGTGCTCGACTGCGTGCGCCGCGGCCACCGCGACGAGCAGCGCGCGCGGGTCGGCGTTGCCGATGTCCTCGGAGGCGAGCACGATCATCCGCCGCGCGATGTAGCGCGGGTCCTCGCCGCCCTCGAGCATCGCCGCGAGGTAGTAGACCGATGCGTCGGGGTCGGAGCCGCGCATCGACTTGATGAACGCCGAGATGAAGTCGTAGTGCGCGTCGCCGCCCTTGTCGTAGACGAGGGGGCGCTTGCGCGCGGCGTCCTCGACCTGCTCCTCGGTCAGCGGCTCGTCCTCGGCCTGGGCCGTCTGCCAGGCGAGCTCGAGAATGTTGAGCGCATTCCGCGCATCCCCGCCGGAGCGGCGCGCGATGAGCGCGACCAGCTCGTCGGGGACCCGGGCGCCCAGCTCGACCATTCCCCGCCGGACGATCACCTCGAGCTCCTCTTCGGAGAGCGGCTCGAGCTCGTAGATCTGCGTGCGCGAAAGGAGCGCCGAGTTGACCTCGAAGTAGGGGTTCTCGGTCGTCGCGCCGATCAGCGTGACGATGCCCTCCTCGACGGCAGGCAGGAGCGCGTCCTGCTGCGCCTTGTTGAAGCGGTGAATCTCGTCGAGGAAGAGGATCGTGCGCTGGCCGTTGGCGCCGAGCCGCTCGCGGGCGGCCGCGATCACCTCGCGCACCTCCTTGACCGTCGCGGACACCGCCGAGAGCTCCTCGAAGTCGGCCCCGGTCGTGTTCGCGATCACGCGCGCGAGCGTCGTCTTTCCGCTCCCGGGCGGCCCGTAGAGGATCGAGGACGTCACGCGGTCCTCGGCGATCGCCAGGCGCAGGGCCGAGCCCTCCCCGAGCACCTGCTCCTGCCCGACGAACTCGTCGAGCGTCCGCGGCCGCATGCGCAGCGCGAGCGGAGCCGTCTCCGGCAGCCGTTCCTGCGCTGCGTCCGAGAAGAGGTCTCCCACGGCCCGAAGTATGCTTGCCATGCCCGTGGCGACCCACGACGCGACAGAGGTTCCGCCCGGCCACGGCGACGGTGACGCGGCCGAGGAGGACTATTCGCCGATCCTGCCCGGCAAGGGCGCGAGCGACTACGAGCGCTACCTGAGGACCGACGAGCTGCTCGCCCTGCAGAAGACGCCGGAGGAGATGGCCCACCCGGACGAGCTTCTCTTCCAGACCGTGCACCAGACCGCGGAGATGTGGCTGAAGCTCGCCTGCTCCGAGATCGAGCGCGCGACTGGGCACCTGCGCGCGGAGGAGCTCGCCGCGGCGATTCGCCTGCTGAGGCGCTCGAACGACTCGATGAAGATCGTCATCGGCCTGATGGACATGCTCGAGCACATGTCGCCCTGGGAGTACACGCGCTGGATCCGGCCGGTGCTCGGGCACGGCAGCGGCTTCGACTCCCCCGGCTTCAACGCTGTGCGGCGCGTCTCGCCTGAGCTCGGGGCGGCCTTCCACGAGCTGCGCCGCGCGGCCGGCCTGTCCGTGATCGAGCTCTACCAGCGCGGACGCGAGTTCGAGGAGCTCTACCAGCTCGCCGAGCTGCTCATCGAGTGGGACGAGCGGGTGACCCTGTGGCGCATCCGCCACTTCAAGGTCGTGGAGCGCGTCATCGGCGGGCAGGTCGTCGGGACGCAGGGAACCCCGGTCGAGCTGCTCGAGGGGCTGATCCACCGGCGGCATTACCCGGAGCTCTGGGACGCGCGCAACGAGTTGACCGAGCTCGCGAAAGAGGAGGACTAAGGCATGGCCTTCGAGGAGCTGAAGCAGAAGCAGAGCGTCGTCTGGGGCACCGGGCCCTACCAGAAGATCACCGAGACGATCACCGACCTCCACGAGAAGGTCATCGAGCGTCTCGATCCCCAGCCGGGCGTCAAGTGGCTCGACCTCGCCACCGGCACGGGCGCAGTCGCCGAGCTCGCCGCCACGCGCGGGGCGGACGTGACCGGGGTGGATCTCGCGCCGGCGCTGATCGAGACCGCGCAGGAGCGCGCCCGCGAGCAGGGGCTCGACATCGACTACCGCGTCGGCGACTGCGAGAACCTCGAGTTCGAGGACGGCGCCTTCGATGTTGTCTCGTCGACGTGCGGGGTCATGTTCGCCCCCGACCACGAGGCGACCGCACGGGAGCTTGCACGCGTCGTCAGGCCCGGCGGGCGCATCGGCCTCGCCAACTGGACGCCCACGGAGAAGGGTCTCGCGGCGCTCTTCAGGCTCATGAGGCCGTTCCAGCCCACGCCGCCCGAAGGGGCGGGCTATCCGTTCGACTGGGGCGACGAGCAGCACGTGCGCGATCTCCTCGGCGACGCGTTCGAGCTCGAGATCGAGCGCGACGTCTCGCCTCTTCGCATGCCGAGCGGAGAGGCGTACTGGCAGCTCTTCTCGACGAGCTACGGCCCGACGCGGACGCTGGCAGAGACCCTGGACGAGGAGCGCGGGGAGGAGCTGCATCGCTCCTGGGTCGAGTTCATGGACGCGGCGCTCGCCGAGGACGGCGAGATCGTGCACGCGCGCGAGTGGATCCTCGTGCTCGGGACGCGCCGCTGAGCACCCAGGTCTCGCTCCGCGAGGAGGTCACCGATCTCCTGCAGCGGCTGATCCGGCTCGACACAGTCAACCCGCCCGGGAACGAGACGCAGGTGGCCGAGCTGCTCCGCGACTACCTCGCCGAGAGCGGGGTCGAGTGCGAGCTGTACGCGAAGGTGCCCGAGCGCGCGAACCTCGTCGCGCGGATCCGGGGCGCCGGCGACGGCCCGCGCCTCGCGCTCCTGTCGCACACCGACACCGTGCTCGCCGATCCGGCCGAGTGGCAGGTCGACCCCTGGTCGGGCGACGTGCGCGACGGCGAGATCTGGGGGCGCGGCGCATTGGACATGAAGGGCCAGGTGGCGGCGAGCGCCGTCGCCGTCGCCTCGCTCGCCCGCGAGGGGTTCCGGCCGAACGGCGACCTGATCTTCGTCGCGGCCGCCGACGAGGAGGTCGGCCTCGACTTCGGTTGCTCCTGGCTCTGCAGCGAGCATCCCGACGCGGTCCGAGCCGAGTACGTGCTCAACGAGGGCGGGGGCGACAGGGTCGAGCTGGGCGGGAAGGTGCTCTACCTGTGCTCGACGGCGGAGAAGATGAGCTCGCCGTTCACGCTGCGGGTCCACGGGCGGAGCGGCCATGCGTCGGTGCCGGCGATCGCCGACAACGCGCTCGTCAAGGCGGCGGCTCTGATCGAGCGGCTGGCTGCGTTCCGGCCGGAGCCGCAGCTGCAGCCGGAGGTCGCCGCCCTCTTCCGGGCCGTCACCGGCGACGAGCCGCCGGCGCCGGAGGACCTCGTCGAGCGCGCCCGCGAGATCCATCCCGTCGCGGCCGAGCTCGTCGAGCCGCTCGTCGGCATGACGGTGGCGCCGACGATGATCGAGGCCTCGCAGAAGCGGAACGTCATTCCGGCCCTTTGCGAGGTGACCGTCGATTGCCGGCTGCTACCGGGGCAGACCCAGGCGGAGGCCGAAGACGTGCTGCGCGAGCTGCTCGGCGACGGCGACTACGAGCTCCAGTGGGTCGAGGGCCAGGGCGGGACGCGGTCGCCGCTGGAGACGCCGCTCTGGGACGCGATCGAGTCCTTCGTCGCCGACCTCGAGCCTGGAGCCGAGCCTGCGCCGATCTGCCTCGCCGGCTTCACGGACAGCCACTGGCCGCGGACGGCCTTCGGCTCGGTCGCATACGGCTTCTTCCCGATGCGGCACATGGATCCGCAGCTCGCCGCGCGGCTCGTGCACTCGGCCGACGAGCGGGCGGCGCTCGACGACCTCGAGCTAGGGGTCGAGTTCCTGCGCTATGCGGCCTGCTCGATCGGCGAGCTGCCGAGTCGCTAACCTCAGAGCGATGGCCGAGACGGAGCTACGGCTCGGGGGCATGGCCCTCGCGAACGGCGTGCTCGTGCACGGGC
>JBKPFP010000092.1:0-1989 GCA_046744435.1 Actinomycetota bacterium
GTGGTACTGGGAGACCGGACGAGCGCAGGCACAAGCGGCCGGCCAGGCGCCGCCGCCGGCGTCGGTGCCCGTCGCGTTCACCACGTTCCCGGGCGAGATCTTTGCGGCGCCACGCAGCTGGGCAGAGGTGGTCTACCCCGACCTCGCCTACTTCAACGAGGTCGACAGGGGCGGCCACTTCGCCGCCTGGGAGGAGCCGGAGCTCTTCTCCACCGAGGTGCGGGCCGCCTTCAGGTCGCTGCGCTAATCCGGGAGTGGCCTCGCTTCGAAAGGAGCTACCTCAGGACCGCCGACAGGCGGTCCTGAGGGAACCTCGGCGTCGCTCGTTTGGGTAGGGGAAACTTGGATCACTCTCCGAAGAGCGTTCCTCGAGGGGTGATGCCAGTGGCGCATGATCCGGAGGCGACTGCTCCTGCGATGACATTCCCTGGCGCTTGTTCGCACGGGACTCTTGAGGGCGGGATCGGACACAATCTTCCGCAGGAAGCCCCGGACGCGTACGCGGACGCCGAGGTCGGAGGTCGCGGGACGTGAGCCTCTTCGGCGCGCGCCGCCACCCGCGCACGGTCGCGTTGCCCGTCGAGGGTCGCCTGCCCGGTTTCGAAGGGGCAACCGGCTGGCTGAACTCGGCCCCGCTCACTCCGGAGGGTCTGGCTGGAAGGGTCGTTCTCGTCGACTTTTGGACGTACACCTGCATCAACTGGCTCCGCACGCTGGCCTTCGTTCGCGCGTGGTCGGAGAAGTACCGCGATCGAGGCCTGGTCGTCGTCGGCGTCCACACGCCGGAGTTCCCGTTCGAGCGCGAGGTCGAGAACGTGCGGGAGGCCGCGCAGGCCATGCGGGTCGAGTACCCGATCGCTCTCGACAGCGACTACGGCGTCTGGAGCGCCTTCGGCAACCGGTACTGGCCGGCCGTCTACCTCGCAGATGCAGAGGGGCGGATTCGCTACCACCACTTCGGCGAGGGCGAGTACGACGACGGCGAGTGGATGATCCAGTACCTGCTGCGCGAGGCCGGAAGCGAGGGCATCGACGGAGAGCTCGTTTCCGTCACCGCGGAGGGTTTGGAGGCGCAAGCCGACTGGACGAACCTGGGCTCGCCCGAGACCTACCTCGGTTACGAGCAGGGGCCGAACCTCGACTCTCCCGACGGTGTCGCGTACGACGAGCCTCGCGGGTACGTCGCGCCCGAGTCGTTGCAGCTGAACACCTGGGCCCTGGCCGGAAACTGGACGATCGAGGCGCGGGCGAGCGTGCTGAACGAAGCCGGCGGGCGAATCGTCTTCCGCTTCCATGCCCGCGACGTCCATCTCGTCCTCCGCTCGCGAGCCGGCACGGCCGTCCCGTTCCACGTGCTGGTCGACGGCGAAGCGCCCGGCGCAGCCCACGGGCTGGACGTCGACGAACAGGGCCGCGGAGCCCTTGTTGAACCCCGGCTCTACCAACTGATCCGCCAGCCGGGATCGATCGACGACCGTACGTTCGAGATCATCTTCGACGCCCCCGGCGTCGAGGCCTACGCTTTCACGTTCGGCTAGCCGTGGCCGGTGACGTGCTCAAGGTGCTCGACGTCGTGGCGACGGAGCAGGAAGCCGAGGTCATCTGCGGACTGCTTCGCAGCGCGGGTATCGCGTGCTTGACGCGCCAGACGAACGTGGGCGCCGGCGCGTCTGACGGGATGACTGTTGCGGGCCCCTACGAGGTCGTCGTCCGCGCGGAGGACCTCGAGGCGGCTCGTGAGGTCGTTCGAGGCGCGTAGAGTCGGGGCGAGTCGGAACGGCCATCCGCGAGGAGTAGCCTAGAGCTATGGCCCAGCAGGCCGACGACCGCGCAGCCGAGTTTCGCCGCCGGCGCAACGAGGATCGTCGCCGGCTGCCTCAGCGTGAGCCGGTCTGGGAGGCGCTTGACGAGGTGGCTGCTCCCTTGTCAGAGTCGCCGCGTCAAGTCCACGCGTCGGCGCGGAGGCGAAACCCAAAGAAGGGACATGGG
>JBKPFP010000228.1:0-2691 GCA_046744435.1 Actinomycetota bacterium
GTGCTGCTGCCTGCGGCGCCCGAGGCTCTCCTCCATCGCCTTCATCTCCAGCTCGCGCTCGCGCACGTCCTCGAGGTACTCCGGCGGCCGGAAGAGCATGTAGATGAGCGCGCCGATGAACGGCGGCACGAGCCCGAGCACAGGCGCCATCGCGACGACCCACGGATCCTCGATCCGGCGCCGCGCGTCCTTGTAGACCCAGTAGCCGACCGCGAGCCAGAAGACGACCAGCAGAAAGATCGACAGGTTCCGGATCACGTCCCAGGAGCCCGAGCCGAAGAAGTCGTGCAGCGCCCCGAAGACCCCCGAATCGTCGTCCGCTGCTAGCACCATCTTCTGTCTCCCTACAGGAGGAGCTGTCCGACCACGTAGCCGGCGGCAAACGCGAGCCCGACGATCCCCAGCAGGGCGAGCGCGGCGAACGCGAAGACGCTCAGCTTCTCAGCCGCTTTCTTCATGGTACGCCGTCTTCCTCTCACCGTGGGAGATCGGCGAGGAGGTAGAGCGAGCCGGTGACGAGCACGGGGCGGCCGGGGCCGGCGAGCCTTCGCGCGCGGGCCAGGGCCGCCTCGGGTGCTTCCACGACTTCGACGCGCTCGAAATGGACCTGCGCGATCCTCGCCACCTCCTCCGCCGGCAGCGCGCGATCGTTGCTCGAGCGCGTCGCCACGAGCGTGTCGCCCGCGCATGCGAGTCGCTCGAGGATCCCCTCGGCGTCTTTGTCGGCGAGGATCGAGACGCAGAGCACGTAGCCGCGGCTCGGGAGCCGCTCGAGCAGCCATTCGACCGCCTCGGGCGTGTGCGCACCGTCCCAGACCTCGTCGCCTCTGTGCTCGAGACGGCCGGCGAGCTCGACGTCCACCTCGGCCTCGACGGGCCGATCGAGGAACGCCCCCGCGGCCTCCCTCGCCCCGCCGAGCACGACTCTCGCCTGAGGCGGCAGGAGGTGCTCGAATCTGTTGTCCGACATGACAACTACTCTTGCTGCATGCGAAACCGCCAGCTTCTCATTCGCGATCTCCTCCGGCGTGTCGCCGAGCACTTCGGTGTGCTCGAGCGCGATGTTCGTCAGCAGGACGACCGGCGCGTCGACGACGTTCGTCGCGTCGAGACGGCCTCCGAGCCCGGCCTCGACCACCGCCGCCTCGACCTCCTGCTCCGCGAACTCGGCGAGCGCGGCCGCAGTGAGAACCTCGAACTGCGTCGCGCCGACCTCCTCCGAGGCCTTGCGAACCCGCGCGACGGCCCTTTCGAAGGTCGCCGGATCACAATCAAGCCGTTCGTGCCAGCCCGCGACGTGGGGCGAGGTGTAGGCCCCTGCCCGCAGGCCCTCGGCCCGCAGCAGCGCGGCGATCGTCCGGGTCGCGGTCGACTTGCCGTTCGTCCCCACGACGTGGACCGACCCGAAGGCGCGCTGCGGATCCCCGAGCCTGGCGAGCAGCGCGCGCATGCGCTCCAGCCCGAACTCCTCGGGCCACGGGTCGAGCGACGCGACCCAGTCGGTGGCCGTCGACGGCTTAGTCGCGGAGGGCATCGAGCTCACGACGGTACCGCTCGAGCTTCCCGCGCTCGGCCTCGACCACCTCCGCGGGCGCCTTCGAGGTGAACCGCTCGTTCGCGAGCATCCCCTCGGCGCGGGCAACCTCCTTCTCGAGGCGGTCGATCTCGGCCTGCAGGTCACCGCCGCTCCCGGCCTGGACGCGCTTCGCGGCGAGGAGGCGCTGCTCGTCCTCGTCGAGCTCGAGGCGCACGCCGCTCCGCGCGAGGATGCTCGCCGCCTCCTGGACGCGGTCGAGTGCGTGGCGATCCCCGGCGAAGCGCTCGTCCGGCTCGGGCCAGGGTGCGACGATCAGGCGCGAGTCGCGCTCGGGCAGGCTCGTCCAGATCTCCTCGGTCACGTGCGGCATCACCGGGTGCAACACCTTCAGCAGCCGCTCGAGCGCGGCGAGCGCCGTCGCGCGAGCGTCCTCGTTGCCCTCGTAGAGCCGCGGCTTGATCGCCTCTGCGTACCAGTCGCAGAAGTCGTCGAAGGTCAGGTGGTAGATCGCGTTCACCGCCCCGGCGAAGTCGAACGAGCCGATGCAAGCCTCCAGCTCCGCGCGAGCTGCGTCGATCCGCGCGAGGATCCAGCGCTCCTCGACGGCCTGGGGCCGGGCCTCCGGCCGCGAGTCGCCGGCGTTCGCGAGGATCAGCCGTGACACGTTCCAGAGCTTGTTCGCGAGCTTCCGCCCCTCTTCGATGAAGCCCGGGGAGAAGCGCACGTCCTGGGTCGACGACATCTTCAGCAGCCCGTAGCGCGTCGCGTCGGCGCCGTGGTCGTCGATCACGTCGACCGGGTCCATCCCGGTGCCGAGGCTCTTCGACATGCGCCGTCCATCCGGCGCGAGCACGAGCGAGTGGATGATCACGTCGTCGAACGGCCGGTCGCCCATCAGCTCGTGGCCGGCCATGATCATCCGCGCGACCCAGAGGAAGATGATGTCGCGGGCCGTCGAGAGGACGTTGCCCGGGTACCAGACCTCGAGCTCGCGCGTCTGCTCCGGCCAGCCAAGCGTCGCGAAGGGCCAGAGCGCCGACGAGAACCACGTGTCGAGCACGTCTGGATCGCGCTCGAGCTCGCGCGAGCCGCACTCGGCGCACGCCTCCGGCTCGCTCTCGGCGACCGTCACGTGCCCGTCCGGGCAGTACCAG